>JAESUD010000298.1 GCA_016763335.1 Emcibacteraceae bacterium
ACTCAACGAACTGACAGGCGTTAGTAAAGTTATCGCTTCAACCACGTTTCGTCCGTTTGAAGTATATGTCTTTCTGGTGTTCTTTTATGGGGTGCTCACATTTATGCTTTCAGGGTTTATAACCTTATGGCATCACCGTTTAAATAAATATAATGGAGCCGCATAATGGGCTATGGTGCGGAAGGGTTTAGCATTTATGATCTTCAGCTCTGGGCGCAGGGGCTTGGGCTAACGATTTGGATATTTTTAATTTCGAGCATATTGGGTTTGTTGATTGGCTGTCTGATTGGCCTAATTCGTAGCTATAGAGTGCCAGTTATTGGAAAATTGCTTATGGTGATTAGTGAGTTTCTTAAAAATTCACCGGTTCTGGTACAGTTATTTTTGGTTTATTTCGGTATTCCTGCAATCTTTACCATTGATATGACCCCGGGTTTGGCCGCAATAATAACGTTAACCGGGAACACCGCCGCCTTTATTGCTGTTATTGTAATTTCGTCAATAGATTCCATTGATAAAAGGCAGCTTGAAGCCGCACGCAGCTTTGCTTTGTCTGAAACGATTATCTTGAGGTGGATTATATTTCCGCAAAGTTTATCGGTCGCTATGCCGATGTTGGTGGGTCTTGCTATTAATCAGCTTCAAGTTACGTCGCTTATCTCTGTGATCGGTGTTATTGATTTGACACGGGTCGGCGATATTATCAACCAGAGAACGTTTGAGCCGTTTATTGTTTGGCCGTTGATTGGGCTGACTTATTTTATTTTGGCAAAAACAATTGCATATGTGGGTACGCGTTTGGAAAAACGCTTTAGTGCCTATAGACTGACTAATGAGTTATAAGGTTAATACATGATTGATATAAAAAACCTCCATAAAAATTTTGGTGACCTTGAAGTCCTTAAAGGCGTCAACCTGAAAATCAACCCGGGTGAGGTGGTTTCTATTCTTGGCGGTAGCGGGTCTGGTAAAAGCACCATGATCCGCTGTATCAATGGCCTTGAGAGCATAACATCAGGGACAATTTCCGTTGATGGTTTTAATGTTGAGAATAAACAAGACTTACTTGAGGTCCGTAAAAAATGTTCAACGGTTTTTCAGCAATTTGATCTTTATCCGCATTTAAGTGTTTTGGATAACATCACTCTTGCACCTATAAATGTGCTTGGAAATTCCAAACAAATAGCGGAAGAAAAAGGACTGGAGCTTTTAAAGAGTGTAGGCCTAGAAGATAAGACACTTTCTTATCCGGCCCAGCTTTCTGGCGGGCAAAAACAAAGAGTTGGCATTTGCCGTGCCCTAGCCATGAACCCAGATTATCTTTTGCTTGATGAGGTCACAAGCTCACTTGATCCGGAAATGACCGCAGAAGTGCTTGAAATTTTAAAAAATCTAGCGAAGCAAGGCATCACCATGATTTCAGTAACCCATGAAATTGAGTTTGCTCGCGAAATATCGGACAGGATTGTATTCCTTGATGAGGGCAAAATATTAAGTGACTTGCCGAAAGATCAGTTTTTTGCAGTTGATGGTGGTCGTGCGGACCCGCGAATTGCAAAATTTTTGTCTAAAATGAGCGAATTTAATGAAAAGGCGTAATTTTTTAATGTCATCGGCAGCACTTGCAAGTATGGCAATGACATCAAATAAGACAATGTCTCAAACGACAAAAGAGGATAATATGATACTCCTATCAAATGCCACAGGGTGGCCAGGAATTGAAACCACGGCGGATCATTTAAAAAATGGTATGTACGGCATAGACGCGATGATCGAAGGTATTAATAAGGTAGAAGCAGAACCAAAAGTGCGCAGTGTTGGTTATGGCGGCTGGCCCAATTTGCTTGGTGTTATGGAATTTGATGGTGGTGTTATGGATGGCTCAACAAGGCAAGTTGGTGCCGTCGGTGCTCTGAAACATACATATCACGCCGCACAGGTTGCACGGGCAGTGATGCAAAAATTAAATCATGTGATGGTTACTGGCGATGGTGCCGATCGGCTTGCCGCTGAAATCGGTCTACCTAAACTTAATACATTGCTCGAAAACTCTAAAGAAGTCTGGCTTAAAAAAGTGAAAGACTTGCTTAGTGCAGAAGAGTTTGAAAAATTTCCCGATATTCCTCTTGTGCCACTCAATGGTGCGATTACTGATCCGGAAAAAGTTCGTGATACCACGGTTTTTATGTGTAAAGACAGCAATCAGGGCATTCATACGGCAACGAGCACTTCCGGTTGGGGGTGGAAATACCCCGGTCGCCTTGGTGATAGCCCGATTGCAGGCGCTGGTTTTTATGCCGATAGCCGTTATGGTGCTGCCGCCTGTACACATACGGGCGAAATGGCCATTAGAACAAGCGCATCACGCACAATAATCCTCGCTATGAAACTGGGATATAGCCTTGGTGATGCTGTGAAGCTCGCCGTTGAAGAAGTTGCATCGTTGGAAGGTGGGTTTCTCGCTGGATTAGTCATTCACGCTATAGATAATAAAGGCGGCCATAAGGTGGTTTCCTACAATTTAGATAAAGCCGGCAAATATTGGCTTTGGAAACCGAGTATGAGTAAACCGGAACTTATGGAAAGTGAAATGGTATAGGAAAAGCTATGACAAAATTTATTATATTACTTCTAACAGGATTAATGAGCTTTTCATCCGTTTATGCAGGCACCTTGGAAGATATTAAAGAACGCGGGTATTTCAAAGTAGGAATATCGCTCGGTGGTATGCCGATGGGCGGGCGAGATCAGCGTAATGAACCCGTGGGTTATGATTATGAGGTCGCGAAATTATTGGCGGAAAAACTTGGTGTAGATATACGCGTTACCGATGTTTACGGCGATGCGCGTGTTAGCTTGCTTGTATCAGGACAACTCGATTTGGTAATCGGAAATATGACGGTGACTGAAAAGCGTGCTGAAATTGTCGATTTTACCAATCCATATTTTAAAACAGGACTGAGAATTATTTATCAAAAAGGTCAAAATATTAAATCATTAGATGACCTGAATGGTAAAAAAGTTGTTGCTGGTCGCGGGACGAGCGGTGCAATATTTATCACGGAAAATGTGCCGGGTGCCGAATTGGTATATACGGAAAATTTTTCTCCGAACGGGGTTCTGCTCCTAAGGCAAAGACGTGTTGATGCGGGCATTGAGGATAGTTCAATGGCTGATTATGTAGCCAGTCAAATTGGCAGCCTTGCTATTTTACCCGGTGTATTTATTGCCGGTGATGTTGCTATGGGGGTCCGTAAGGGGCAACCTGAATATTTGGCGTTTTTAAATGAATTTATCGCAGATTATATTGCGTCGGGTAAATATGAGAATAATATCAAAAAATGGTGGGGAAATGACGCGGAAATCCCGGATATAGCCCAATGAAAAAAATAACATTCGAAGTATGTGTAGATACCATACAGGGCGCAATTGACGCGGTGGCAAATGGTGCGGACAGGTTAGAGCTTTGTGATGCGCTAGGCATTGGTGGCACGACGCCATCCGCCGGAATAATGCAGAGAACGGCCAAGCTTGGCGTACCAATATATGCGATGATCAGGCCGCGCGGTGGTGATTTTATCTTTAACTTTGAAGATATGGATGTGATGCTTCATGATATTGATCGCTGTCGTCATTATGGCATGTCAGGAATTGTCATTGGCATGACCCATGAAAATGGCGCGCTTGATATAGAAAAACTTAGACGGCTGATTGATCATGCAGACGGCATGGGCGTGACTTTGCATCGGGCATTTGATGTGACACCGGATACATCAGAAGCACTTGAGCAAGCCATTGATCTTGGGATTGAGCGGATACTGACATCGGGGCAACAAGAAACAGCCCTTGAAGGTGCGCTTAAAATAAAAACCGTGATTGATGAAGCGGATGGCCGCATATCAATCATGCCATGTTCAAAAATTAACCCGTCTAATCTAGAGAGCCTGTTTAAAATATTTAAAACATCTGAAATTCATTCATCATGCCGGACAATGGTTGGTAGCCCCTATACGGAAAATGCCCCGTCAATGGCACCCGGCGATGATTTTTCGCGCCATATTACCGACCCTAAAAAGGTCAAGGCGATAGCAGATTATTTACAGCGCATTTTATAAACAATATGCATAATGATAAACTATAGGAATAAAAATGAAGTTTTATAAAATAATTGCCATTATAACGGCCTTATTAATGGTACCTTTTGCCAATGCGCAGTCACATTTGTTACCAGACGTGCCTGAGGGAGCGCAAGCAGTGTCGCTTTTTGGTGAAGCGCTTAGTATGCCAGCACCAAGTGAGAAGGTACTTGAAAATTTAATGGCCGCAAAAGCAGTATATGATGCTGATCCAATGGATGCGGATAATATCATATGGTATGGCCGCCGTGTGGCCTATACTGGGGATTTTCGCCGGGCTATATTGGTTTTCTCTGAAGGGATAAGAAAACATCCGACCGATGCGCGTATGTACCGCCATCGTGGCCACCGTTATATTACAATACGCGAATTTGACCGCGCCATCGAGGATTATGAAATCGCGGCGACCCTGATTAAAGGCACAGAAGATAAAATTGAACCGGACGGCGCGCCAAACCCGGCGGGTATTCCGGTGACAAGTACACACGGCAATATTTATTATCATTTAGGTCTGGCTTATTATTTAAAACATGATTTTGAAAACTCACTTCGAGTTTACCGCATGGGGCAAAATTTAAAATTGAATGATGATAATACAGCCTCAACAGGTCATTGGATTTATATGAATTTACGGCGTCTTGGACGCGACGTTGAGGCCGCGGCATCGCTTGAAAATATCATTGCAGATATGAATATTATCGAAGTTCATAATTATCATAAACTTGATATGTTTTATAAAGGCGATGTGCCGGAAGAAGAGGTCTTAAATGCCGATCCGAATGTTCCGTCAGGTGCCAGTATTACTTACGGGGTTGCAAATTGGTTTTTCTATAATGGGCAGCAAGAAAAGGCCTATGATTTAATGGAAAAATTCATAAAACAAGTTCATGGGGATCATTCGGCTATATCGCTGCCGAAGTAGATTTAAAAAATAAATAATATGAGGGAAATCATGAAAAATATTCTAATAGCAACTATGGTCGCTTTATTGTTTAGCTGTTCGGCTGAACAATCTGAAACTACTCAGCCTGTTAAAGAAACAACCACAAGTGAAGTATCATTATTTTCTGCCGTGCCTGAAGGGGCGCAGGCAGTTTCATTTTTGGGCAAGGCGTTAATTGCCGCAGAACCGGGTCAAGCTTTGCTTGATAATCTTGCAGAAGCAAAAGCAACTTATGACGCTGATCCCATGGATGCTATGAATTTAATCTGGTATGCTCGCCGTGTGGCTTATACGGGTGATTACCGCAGAGCTATTGAAATATTCAGCGAAGGAATTGAAAAGCACCCGACTGATGCGCGTATGTACCGTCACCGTGGTCACCGTTATATCAGTATTCGCGAGATTGACCGCGCTGTTGCCGATTATGAAATGGCTGCAAGCCTGATCGTTGGGCAAGAAGATAAGATCGAGCCGGACGGTGCACCAAATCCACAAGGTATTTACCTAACCTCGACCCACAGTAATATTTATTACCACCTTGGCCTTTCTTATTATTTGAAACAGGACTGGCAAAAAGCTCATGATGCTTTTAAAGCGGGGCAAGATCTTGGCTTAAATGATGATAATATTGCTTCTGCGGGTCATTGGGTTTATATGATTTTGCGCAATATGGGCCGCGATGAAGAAGCACAAGAATCGCTTGGTAATATTTCTAAAGACATGGAAATCATTGAAAACATGTCTTATCACAGCCTTACTCTAATGTATAAAGGCGAAATTCCCGCTGAAACATTAACCTCAATTGATCCTAACGATCCAAGTGGCGCAGCGGTTGCTTACGGTGTCGCTAATTGGTTCCTTTATAATGATGAGCCGGAAAAAGCTTACGCCCTTATGGAACGCTTTATGGAATCAAGTTCATGGAGTGCCTTTGGATTTATCGCCGCTGAAATGGCATTGAGCAAACGATAACCATGAATTATTTATCCGCTATAGATGTAAAGCAGCTTCTTTCGGGAACGGGAGAAGTTGCTTTTATTGATGTCCGTGAAGTTGCCGAATATGGCAGAGGTCATCCTTTTTTTGTATCACATGTTCCTTACAGCATTCTTGAAGCGCGAATAGGGCTTTATGTGCCATGCTTTAAAACGGCAACTATTCTTGTCGATGGTGCAGACGGTGTTGCAGATAAAGCAGCAAAACACCTCGAAGCTATGGGATATGAGAACATCATTGTTTTAATAGGCGGGATTGAAGCATGGGCAGATGCAGATTATGCAGTTTATGAAGGAATAAGTGCTCCGTCCAAATCATTCGGCGAAGTGGTCGAGCATGAGTTAGGTACAGTTTCCATTACGGCGGACGAGCTTAAAGCCCGTATGGATAATGGTGATGATAATTTCATTTTACTTGATGGTCGTACACCGCAAGAATATCATAAAATGACAATCCCGTCTTCCACATCATGCCCTAATGCGGAACTGGCATTACGTTATAAAGCGATGCTGGGTAATCCGGATCAGGATATTATTATCAATTGTGCTGGGAGAACTCGTAGCCTTATCGGTGCGCAGGGCTTAAGACTACTTGGCCTTTCTAATAAAATATATGCGCTTGAAAACGGGACTATGGGGTGGAAACTAGCAGGATTTGAACTTGAATATGGTGCAACTCGTTCATATCCGACTGATTTATCTGAGACAATATTATCAGAAGCAAAAAATAAAGCGGATGATTTAATAAATGAATATGATATTTCGGTCATTGATCATGACAGAGTAAAAGAATGGCGCGAAGATAAGAACAAAACTACATATATGTTTGATATTCGCACGGAAGAAGAATATCAAGCCGGGCATGTCGATGGTTTCAGGCACACGCCGGGCGGGCAGCTTATTCAGGCGACAGACCAATGGTTTGCCACTAGAAACGCCCGTATTGTCCTCTTCGACCCTCAGCGTATACGGGCGGTGATTGCGGCTATTTGGCTAAAAGGTATGGGGCATGATGCTTATGTACTTGATGAAAGTTCAATTGATGGACTAGTGCGTATTGAAGAATTTGAAATTGATGTTACGGGTATTGAATTTATAGATGCAGCAGGGATTGCAAATTTACCAGACGGGAAAACGACCTTGATTGACATAAGATCAAGTGAAGACTACCGCGTCGGACATATCGACGACGCCATTTGGTCTATAAGGCCAAAACTGGATGATATTGAGGTCAAAGGCGATATTGTTATTATTGCGTCTGAACTTTTAACGGCAACGTATGCTTTGAAAGATCTTGGCGGTAAGGGAAAAATTTCCTTGAGCGAACCGGAAGATTGGAAACAGGCAGGGTTAAATATTATTGCAACAGCCGATAATCCACCGGACGCAGACCGTATCGATTTTCAGTTCCATACCCATGGGCGCCATAGCGGTAATATGGATCACGCACGGGAATATTTACGCTGGGAAACGGGCCTTATGGATCAGATGGACGAACAGGAACGTTCGACATTAAAACCATTACCCTCATAAAATAATTATAAAGGCCATACATAAACAATCATCGGCAGTGCAACGATGGTGATGATAATTTCCAGTGGTAACCCCATACGCCAATAATCACCAAACTTGTATCCTCCAGGCCCCATAATAAGAGCGTTATTTTTATGGCCAATCGGTGTTAGGAATGCACAGGACGATGAAACGGCAACGGCCATTAGGAAACTATCGGTATTGGCATCAAGCGAGTTTGCCATGCTGACAGCAATCGGTGCCATCATAACGGCTGTAGCAACGTTATTCATTAAATCTGATAATGTCATTGTGACAATGAAGAGCAGCGCCAGAACAACAAAAGCCGAATAACCAGCAGATACTGAAAGTATTCCCTCGGCAATCAGGTCTGTTGTCCCCGTGGTTTCAAGTGCGCCGCCAATGGGGATCATTGACCCCACAAGCACGATCACTGGCCAGTCAATAGTATTATAAAGATCACGTAACGGAATTATATTAAATAAAACCATGCCGAGGGCAGATATTGCCAGAGCGACAGTCAAACTGGTAAGCCCCGTTGCTGCGGCTGTAATGGCCCCGACCAATAGAAGAATGGCAATTCCGGCATGGCGGCGTTTACCCATATTAAATCCGCGTCCGGCAAGCGGTAGCAAGCCGAGGCGGTCCATGGATTTTGCCATGCTGTCAACATCACCTTGGACGAGCAATACATCCCCAGCTTGAAAAACAAGTTTATGAAGGGCGTGATTAATATTTTTCCCCTGCCTTGATACACCAAGCAGGTTAAGTGCCCACCTTGATTTTAATCTTATTTCACCAATTTTACGGCCAATGATGCGGCTATCGGCGGAAATAACGGCCTCTTTTAAAGCAACATCATCATTGGAAAAAAGCGATTTATCATATTCGCCGCCTTTAATTTCCAGTCCGAGCTTATGGGCAAATATATCAAGTTCTTTTGGTCCTGCCTTAAGAATAAGCGTATCTTTTTCTTTTATTATTCTGGTGCGGCTTAACCGCAATATTTTTTTATTATTTCTAATCAGTCCGGCGATGCGCACATCACAGCTATCGGCAATATTATCAATATCTTTAATAGTTTGGTCAATAGCAGAAGAGCCCTCAACGACAATACATTCGGCAGCGTAATCATCAATATCATAAAGATCATCAGTTGCTGATTTGGCCTGACTGTCTTTTGGAAGAAGGCGCCAGCCAACCAAGCTGAGAAATAATACGCCGACAAAGGCAACCACAGCACCAACAGGCGAGAAATCAAACATGGAAAATGGTTCGCCTGAAACCGTTTCACGGTAATGGGCGATGACGATATTTGGCGGTGTTCCGATCAGGGTGATAAGGCCACCAAGGATTGAACCAAATGAAAGCGGCATAAGAAGAAGTGCAGGGGATCGTTTTGCTTTTTTTGCACTATCAATTGTCGCCGGCATTAATAATGCCAGCGCTGCCACATTATTCATCATGGCTGAAAGAATTGCAGAAAAGCTCGACATAATCGTTATTTGTAAAAACAGGCTTTTGAGTGGCGGCACAACAATATGAGCAATACGGTCAATTACACCAGACACAGCAAGTCCGGCACTTATAACCAGAACAGCAGCGACGGTAATAACCGCGGGGTGCGAAAAGCCGTCAAAGGCATTGTCTGGGGTAATAACACCCGAT
Organism: Emcibacteraceae bacterium; assembly: GCA_016763335.1. GTDB lineage: Bacteria > Pseudomonadota > Alphaproteobacteria > Sphingomonadales > Emcibacteraceae > Pseudemcibacter. The sequence continues at coordinate 9,276 of JAESUD010000298.1, forward strand.
ATTACACTGACCATCAATGCACTGAAGGCTACAACGTCATATCGCCAGCGACCCCATAGGAAAAATATAAAAACACCTGCGAGTATGATGACGATGCTAAGCTGTTCATTGGTCAATTTTTCTGCCCTTTATATTAGAAATAAGTTCATTAATTTATATACATAATTTTCTATAAAATCCTAAAAATGATGCTAGGGTAGATTTGATAAAAATAAAACCAAAAAAATAAGCAAATAATAGGGACGTGAAGGAATGATTGAAAAATATTCAATGTTGTTTCTTTATTTAACGATACTGATAGTGCTCAGTGTAGTGGCATCAAAACGCGTTAAGGACATCAAAGGTTATGTGACCGGCAATAAAACCCTCGGGTTTTGGGTAGCCGCTTTTTCTGCACAGGCAACAGGTGAAAGTGCATGGTTATTGCTTGGGGTTACCGGAATGGGGGCTATGGTAGGCTTTAGCGCTTACTGGGTTGTTGTCGGGGAATTGTTCGGGGTGTATATTGCGTGGTTCTTTATGGCGGAACGTTATAAAAAACTGACCGATCATTATGATAGTTTGACGATGACCGATTTTTTGGTCAGCCGCTTTAAAGTAACCACACATGTATTGAGATTGGTAGCGTCGATTTCACTGGCAATATTCATTTTAATTTATATCAGTGCGCAAATTGATGCGACGGGTTCTGCTTTCGAGCGATTTCTTGCATGGGATTATCACACGGGCGCCATTGTTGGCTTCTTGATTGTAGTGGCCTACAGCGTAATGGGCGGCTTTCTTGCCGTGGCATGGACGGATATGTTTCAGGGCGCGGTTATGGTGATTACTTTGGTGGCGTTGCCGCTGTTTGCCTATATGATGCTTAGCGAAAGCGATCATGTATACCAGACATTAAATTCGATTGATCCGGGATTGGTAAATATATGGGGTAATGGCGGTTTTACACCGATGAATTTTGCCATTGTACTCGGTATGATGCTCATCGGTCTTGGTTTTATGGGCTCGCCGCAGGTTTTTGCACGCTTCTTGGCAATTAAAAATGTTGCTGAAATAAAGCGGGGCAGGTGGGTAGCACTTTTGTTCACATTTTTGGTGGATGCTTCGGCGGTAAGTATTGGTATTCTAGGTCGTTATTTATTTACGGAAGCCGGGGCTGATCCTGTTGAAATACTCGGAAATGGTGCGCAAAATGTACTTCCCGCGCTTGTTGAACATGTCTTTCCGTTGATTATTGTCGGCTTATATGTGGCCGCGGTTCTTTCGGCGATTATGTCAACGGTTTCTTCATTGCTCATTGTGGCCGCCGGTTCGATCACCCATGATATTTATAGAAAAATATATGATGAAAAACTGGACGGGGAAAAATCAGCGCGTCTTTCAAGATGGTTGACAATATTATTTGCCGCTCTGGCTCTTGGCATTGCCTTGGTTATTTCAGTTGTATCACCGAGCAGGACTATATTCTGGTTTGTGATATTCGGCTGGTCGGGCATCGCTGCGACATTTTGCCCGATGGTTATCATGTCGTTATTCTGGAAAGGGTTCACCGCACGTGGGGCAATTGCATCGATGATTGCCGGGTTTGTTATGACAATTTTGGCCAAGTTTTTATTTTCAGAAATGGACGGAATTGGTGATTATTTTGTGGCGATGGAAACGATGCCACCGGCATTCTTGTTTTCGTTTGTCGTGGGGTACATTGTCAGTATAGTCAAACCAGATAAGGATCTTGCCGGGCAATATGAAAAAGATTTAAAAGCAATCAATAAATTGGGAGAATAAAATGGATAGACGTAATTTTTTAAAAAATACGGCGGCACTTGCCTCGGTATCAGTGGCAGCTAATGCTGTTATGAGCTCAGCACAGGCACAGGATGTGCTTGATAAGGATAGTGATGCTTATTGGAAAACCATTAGGGCGCAGTATAAAGTCACGGATGAGTTTATTAATCTCAATGCGGGGCATTGGGGCATTATGTCAGAACCCGTTCTTGAAGCATTTGTAAAGCATACCCGTTTTATTAATGCCTACAGTTCCCATTATGTCGGGCACGGTAAAGCAACAACACCGAGTGCAGAGAATTATTATATAGACCGTAATGAAATTCTCGACATGATCGCAGAAAAATTGGGTGTTACGCGTGAAGAGCTTGTCTTTACAAGGGG
>JAESUD010000028.1 GCA_016763335.1 Emcibacteraceae bacterium
CAGAGAATACGAGATTTCTTTATTAATGTTACGTGGCTTGTCTTCAAAAGCTACGGCAAATATCTTAAATATATCTCCCGCGACAGAAAACACTCATCGCAAAAACATTTATAAAAAAATGAAAGTAAATTCACATGCTGAACTTTTAGCAAACGTTTTGGAGGGATATTCTAAAATACATACTCATGTTGCTAATAACGAAGGAATAAAGATGACTTAAAACACACCTTTTCCTGACGATGTACAGTTTAAGGTTTCTCTGGTCTGCCTTTACTTGATATGTTTAAGAAAAAATTTCTGCATACTTGGAAACATGTATACTTCGTCATGTCCAGCATCGGGAACTATCTCCATCGTAACTTTGACACCATGTTCTTCGAAGTTTTTCTTCAGATTTTTCATACGTTTTTGACGATTTTTTCCGGCTGAGTTGTAGGTAGCACCCTTGACATTTTCACCCATTTTATATGGCGACCATTCCTCGATCTCATCTTCCCAGCCTTCAATATCTTGCTCTCCAATGACCATTTGGACTTTGACTTCCGACATTTTCTTAAAGTTCAGCCGTGCGTTAAATTTTCTGTGTAGATCGCGTGTGCCAACCCACCAATCGCTGGTCTCATCAATAAAGGTGACCATACCCGGTGCACCTATCGATAAAGCATTTAAACGGTGTGGATGTAGGTAGAAAAACCTGTGTGCGAAATGTCCTCCACCAGAAAATCCAAACAGGTTAAATTTGTCGCCTTTAATGCGATATTTTGACCGCACTTCATCGACCATGCTCAGTAAAATCAAATCGTATCTTGTTCCTTTATAATCGATAAGCTTGTAATTCTCTAAATCCCTGTTCCCATGTGTGTTGAGAGGGAAAAGAGGAGCGAGTAAAATAATATCGTTTTTATCCGCAAACTTGGCGTTATTTTCTAAATAGATATGCGGTGCACGCTCGGTTCCATGCATAAGCACCACAAGGGGATATTCTTTGTCTTTTGTCACATCATATGAAGGAGGCACATACATCATATACGGGAAACGGGCATCAATCTGGGAACTTTGAAAAGGGACAAACGACTTGTCATACCATTCCATCTGGTGTGGCTCAGTTGCATTGGCTTTAGACACCGAGAGAACCGAACATATAACCATGATTATGCGAAGAAAGTTCACCATAAAATTTACCTTTCTATTTATAAATAAGGTGAATTAATCAATTTGGTGAACTATATGACCATTGAAAATAGTCGTTTCAACTACTGTATCACGAATTCTTTCTGGTTGAGCAGAATTGGCGAGTTCAACAATGTTACGATCTAGAACAATAAGGTCAGCAGTTTTGCCAACAATAAGGCTTCCAAGTTGGTCGCTATGGGACATCATATGCGCGCTGTTAATTGTATATGAAGCAATGATCTCATGAATGTCTAATCTTTCAGCTGGGTTCAAAACTATACCTCCAAATTCGCGCGTTAGGGCTGTGTGCATACTCTCAAAAGGACGTGGATCTCGACTGCCGACAGGCGCATCACTCCCCCAAACAGAGGTTCCACCAGTGTTTATCACGGTTTTAAATGGATAGGTGTTTTTGTAATAATAATGTTCCGGATTATATAAGTCTGCATCGTTCTTTACATTGTCAACAAAAGGAATGACAGTCATATCATATTCAGGATCTGGAGATGCCCAATCGTACGTAAAAACAACATAGGCCCCTAAATCACTCAGACGTTTAATGTCCTCAGTCCGGGCCAATTGTATATGAGCGATACTCTGTGTTAATCCAAGTGCGTCAGCAGTCTCTTTATTGTCTTCAAACACATCTGCGGTAAGCTGTACAGCCTTGTCAGAGACAGCGTGGATATGGACATGAAGACCAGCTTTCGTTGCTTTGGCAACATACGAACGAATAACCCCTTCATTGTGGTTCAGGGTGCCGTAATTTTTGAAACACTGTGACGGATAATAGCCGTTATCGTCCTTAAATGTAGCTATAGTTTTGGCTTCGTCGAATGCCTTCGGCGCTTTTAACACCTGCTTACACACATCACTATCAAGATCTACATAGGATTGGATGCTCGCGTTTCCAGTTTCTGGATTGATGCTAAAAATTGGTTGCCGGTATCCGTCGATAAGAGCGGCCACAGGAGATGTCGGCGGTTGGGCGTATGGATTTCCTTCCATCACACCATCAGCAAATATTTTTGTAGCGACGGCTTGGATGTAATTTGAGTGTATCAATTTGCCTCGTAATGAGATGACCTCATCAAGAGCCCTTTGAGCAACTTTGTCAACGTCCAGTGTTTCGTTGTCAGACAGATTGGCTTCCAAGTCTGCTAAAAATGCTGTGCGCACACGAAAAGACATCTGACCACTATTTTCCAGCCACATATAATGATTAAGCACATGATTCGAGACGATAGGGTCCTGTACAGACGTGATACCGTTTTTTGCTAATTTCTTTGCTACACGCGGCATTATATCCTTAGAGGGGGTGTTACTGCCTCTTTTCTTGCTTATCACATTATCTGTAAAAAGATCGCGAGCTTGCTCTGAAAGACCTCCCGTTGGTTCACCTAAGGCATTTGTCGCTACTAGACCTTTATATTCCTTATATACACTTTTTAGGGTACTTGCAGTCATTGCTGGTACCAAACTGTTGAACGCTGCAGTATTCGCCGCGCCATTGTGCCCATCATTACCCTGTAAGATAATTGGTTGATCCGTCGACACTGCATCCAAAGCAGCCCGAATGTTTGGCAATTGTTCACTCGGTTGATTGCCTTCAAATGGATTCCATTGCAGAACAAGGAAGGTTTCTTCTTTTAGTGCCTGATAATGATCAAGGCAGGCTTTTATGGGAGCCACTAGTTCAGTTAGTGAATATACTTCACTACCAAGGTCACACATGTCCGGTTTAACAATATCGAGGGCATGGATATGCATGTCATGAAGACCTGGCATAACCATTTTCCCTCCAAGGTCATTCACGATGGTGTTTTTCCCTTTGTATGTCAGCATATCAGCAGTACTACCTAAGGCGATAATCTTTCCATCTTTGATTGCTACCCCTTCAACAACCGATTTGTTATCATCAACCGTGTATACATACCCATTGGTAAGGATAATATCTGCGCCAGAATTCTGTGTCCCACTGCAACCAGTCAGGCATAAAATACTTGTAATGAATAAGCTGGAAAATAATGATGTGTTATTCATGGTATCCCTCGTTTTTTGTAAGTGTGGCATGAACTGCTTTGCCTTCTTGCAGGATAGTTCTCTGATGACACTAATTTTGCCATATACATTAATGTTATTAATCAACAAATCGACTTTCATTCTTCTCACTCCATTTTGATAACTACTTGGATATTTCCAAGTAGATTATTTTGACTAATTATATATTTTTTGAATTATTTTTTTTAAGACGACCTATTATCAACACTAACGCAGCAGAAATAGATCCTACTGCCATAACCAAGGCAACAGATCCTCTTTCAAACCCAACACTAAACAGAAAACCAGTAATCAAAGGGCCAATTGCAGCACCCGCACGTCCCACACCTATGACAAATCCAGTACCCGTTGCACGCAGACGCGTTGGAAACGCCCTAACAATTAATGCATAGAGACCTACAACACCGCTAAACATGCAGAAACCCAAAAGAAAGGCCACAATTTTCAACTTGTCAATATCGGGGGTAACCTGGCCAAATAGTATAACAAGCAATCCAGTAGTTAACATTAGGGCAATCGCTAGTTTTTGTAATGAAACAAAAGTAACAGCCCAACCAAACAAACTACCTCCAACAATACCACCAATACTAATCCATACAGAAACGGAGGTTCCAACAGCTCTATCAAAACCTAATTCAGTTACAATAGATGGAACCCAACCCATAACGTAATAAAATGTCATAATATGTAAAAAATAACTGCCCGTTAGAATGACTGTATGCCTTGTCATACCCGAAGAAAACAAATCCTTTATTTTCATTCCAACCTGTGGTGTTTCCGGAATGGCTACAAACGAAGCTTCCTTGTGTCCCATACGCTTTAAAATTTTGTTAATTTTACCAAGTGCTTTATTCCCCTTGCTGAGACTCAAAAATTCAATTGATTCTGGCAAAACAAACAGGACAAGTGGGAAAACTGCCAAAGTCACAATTCCACCAAATAAAAATACTGACTCCCAACCAAATTTTCCTAATAAAATAGCAGCTGCTGTTCCACCTATCACCCCTCCGATAGGATAGCCAACCGTCATTAAACTGACACAGAGATCACGCCTTTTATCATTTGAATACTCCGACACCATTGCATTGATAGATGCGAGCATAGTCCCTATTCCAAGGCCAGTAAAAAACCTGTATAAAATAAGTGTGCCAAAATCAGCCGCTATTGCTGACCCTAACATCCCAAACCCCATGACTAGAAGGCAGGCAAGAATAACCAAACGGCGACCATACACATCGGCTATTGGGGCTAAAAAAATGGATCCAACGGCCATACCTACAAGCCCACTTGAAATTATTGCACCTATCGTTTCCGGCCCTAAACCCCATCTTTCCGCAATACCCGGAGCCGCAAACGTTACAGCAAGGACATCAAAACCATCAAGAGCATTTAATAAAATACATATAACTATAGCAACTATTTGAAAATTACTCATCGGCTCCAAATTAATAACTTTGCGTGGGTCTATACTCATACTCTAAGAATCCTTTTTTTCATTATGGTCATTGCAAATGCATGACTAGCTTATTTAATTTTATTTTCAATTACCTAGAAAACTATCTTAATATTTTATCAAGTTTATCCAGTGTCAGATAAGACGAAAAGGCATTCGCAACGCTTGAATTAGGCTCTCTACCTTCTTTAATGGCTGCTATAAACTCCCTATCCTGCAACTCAATGCCATTCAAAGAAACATCAACTTCCGACAAGTCAATATTGTTCTCAAAACCATCCACCAAGTCATCATAACGGGCAATATAAGTGCCTTCATCACAGATATAACGGAAGAACGTTCCTAAAGGGCCGTTGTTATTGAAAGACAAGGATAATGTGCAAATAGAACCACTAGGCACTTTCAATTGAATAGACATGTCCATGGCAATCCCAAGGTCCTTATGGACAGGCCCCTGCATCGCATGCATTTCAGTAGCTATTTCCCCTGTTTGGTATTGGAATAAATCAACTGTGTGACACGCATGATGCCAAAGAAGGTGATCAGTCCAACTTCTAGTTTGCCCTAAAGCATTTATATTGGTGCGCCGAAAAAAATAAGTCTGAACATCCATTTGTTGAATTGTAAGTTCACCAGCTGCTATTTTATTATGAATCCATTGATGGCTGGGATTAAAGCGGCGGGTATGCCCCACCATGGCAACCAAACCTGTTTCCTTCTGGACCCGCACCATTTCTTGCGCATCCTTAAGATTGTCCGCCATCGGAATTTCGACTTCCACATGCTTGCCTGCTTTCATACATTGAATTGCTTGAGCAGCGTGCATCTGTGTTGGCGTACAGAGGATTA
>JAESUD010000299.1 GCA_016763335.1 Emcibacteraceae bacterium
AAGACAGAACCGCCCGCGGGAAAGAGCCAGATATTCGCACATTGTAAAGGAGGTATTTATAGCAAAGCACTAATATATCAGTTTGGCAAAAAGACAAAATACGGTTGGAGCTTGAAACCAAAAGAACCAAATAGATGTGTGATTTCAAGTCTGCGTGACGGGCAATGTACTGTTAATAAATGTGTAAAATCTGTGCCAAACAGAACTTTGCTTTTTCTTACCTCTGATGCGTCATTGGCAATAGAGCAAGGGAAAATTAGCCTAGCCAAGTACCAGGGGGGACAAAGCTTTGCGGATCTTCAAGCTGAAGTTAGCAGGAATAATAAAGAAAGAAATAAGGATCAAAAACAACGTCAAGGAGATGGAAAGCAATGGGGTTGTCCTTATACATATTGTGACTATGTGGTCGATACATGGATTATTCAGGATGTATTTAAACAATAAGTTACCCCCACAGCCTCAACAATGACAGAAGCCTGAAAGGTAATTGTTTATTGCAAATCGGTTTTTGCTCCTGAACGAGGCCGAATTCAATCAGTTGGGACAGATACATTTGATTTCTAAATCAGGCATAAAAAAAAGCGCTTCAGGAATATATCCAAAAGCGCTTATTTTTTAGTTTCCGACTTCGAGAAGAAGTGGTGACCCCTACGGGAATCGAACCCGTGTTTCAGCCGTGAAAGGGCCGCGTCCTAACCGCTAGACGAAGGGGCCGTCTCAGTCGGTGGGTGGTTTCTAACCCTTCACGGGGCATGGGTCAATAGCTTTTTTTGTTATATTGCGAACTTTTTTAAAAAATGGCTTAAACTGCCGCATCATCAATGAATATTTCGGCTGATGTTCGGCCGTTCCAGTGGTTATTTCGGATGGTTCCGGCAATCTTTATGCGTTTACCACGAGAATCTATTAATAACCTGCCGAGCGGCTTATCAGCCGAGCGAAAAGCCATGGCCTTTATAATACTGCCGTCGGCACCTTTTAAGCTGCATTTAACATGGTCTTTACCGACAACATCCACATAGGTCAGCAGAGCATCGCCAAAGGCAAAACGCGGCGCAGCGTTGCCCTGCCCGTACGGGCCGACTTTATCAAGGCTTTCAACCAGCTCAGAATTTACCGCTGAAAGGGAAAGCACCCCGTCAAGCTTTAATGCAAGTGACGTCATGGCGTCTTTGACTTTATTTTGCAGCCGTTCGCATAAAAACTCACCAAGCTCATCAATTTTTTCAGAACGCATGCTAAGCCCTGCCGCCATTGCATGGCCGCCGCCGGCGGTGAGAATTTCACTTTGACGTGCCGCCGTAATCGCCGAGCCGAGGTCAACCCCCATAATCGAACGACCTGATCCTTTCGCATCGCCATTATCATCAATGGCAATAACAATGGTTGGGCGGTTAAAATGTTCTTTAAGGCGTCCGGCAACAATGCCGATTACACCAGGGTGCCATCCGACATTTGCGGCAATAATAATCGGCGGCGCGATACCGCCAATACCGATTTTTCGTTGAACCTGGCTCATGGCATCTTCAAGCACCATTGCCTCGATCGCTTGACGTTCGGCGTTATATGTATTTAATTCCTGCGAAATATTCATCGCTTCTTGCGCATCATCAGTGCTTAATAAAATTGTTCCCGCTTCTGAGCGGCCAACGCGGCCACCGGCATTGACCCGCGGGCCTAGCAAGAACCCGGCATGATATGTTGCCGGTGCTTCATTTATTCCAGCAACATCACCAAGGGCCTTTAGCCCCTCATTACCCCGTTCCGCCATAATTTTAAGACCTTGCGATACAAGCGCCCTATTAATGCCGACAAGCGGCACCACATCACAAATAGTACCAAGCGCCACTAGATCGAGCCAATTGATAATATTCGGCTCTGCTAAGCCCTGCTCCTTATACCAGCCACGGTTTCTTAACTCGCGGTTGATACCGATGATGGTGATGAAACTAACGCCGATGGCGGCCATTTGGCCGTACCCCGGTTCTTCATCAAGACGGTTGGGGTTTACCACCGCCACCGCATCCGGCAGCTTTGCCTCGGCCTGATGGTGATCAATCACAATAATATCCAGTCCCGCGTCCGTCGCCGCTTTTAACGGCTCAAACGAAACAATGCCGCAATCAACGGTGATAACGAGTGTATTTCCGGCGTCTTTAAGGCCAAGGAGTGCTTTGGTGTTCGGGCCATATCCCTCAGTCATCCTGTCGGGGATATAGGCGGTAAGATCGCGGCCGAGTGCTTTAAAAAACCGAATGAATATCGCCGATGAAGTGGCGCCGTCCACATCATAATCACCGAAGATGGCGACTTTTTCGTCTGCCATGATGGCATCGGCGATGCGTATGCACGCTTTATCCATATCTTTAAATATCGATGGGTCGGGCAACGTTTCTTTTAGGGTGGGTTTAAGATAAATCGCCGCCTCATCGATTGAAATTCCCCGTCCGGCAATAACCCGGGCGATAATTTCTGGTAAATCATGATTTTGTGAAATTGCCTGAACAATTCGGTGTTCGGCAGGTCTAGCAACCCATGAGCGGCCCGTCACAGAATTTTCCACAGCCAAGATAAGATCAAGGTTGGCTGTGGAATTATTATTCTGGTTCATTTATTTATGAAAGTTTCGTATCGCGGTTATGAACGGTTTTGATATTACGAACCGTTTTTGATGCTGAACGCATCACAACAGTATCCGTTGTATATCCTTTTCCGTCCAAAGTGCTATGAACACCGCGAAGCAATGTTCCGTCCGTAACGCCCGTAGCAGCAAAAATTACATCGCCTGCGGCCATATCTTCCGTTGAATATTTACGGTTTAAATCTTCAATGCCCCATTTGCGAGCTCTTGCCCGCTCATCGTCATTGCGGAAAGTCAAACGACCCTGAATTTGCCCGCCGATGCAGCGAAGCGCCGCCGCAGCAAGAACACCTTCTGGTGCGCCGCCTGATCCCATATATAAATCAACCGATGTATCCGGATCGGTCGTATCAATCACACCGGCAACATCACCGTCACCAATAAGTTTAACACGTGCACCCGTCGCGCGGATTTTTTCAATCAAATCAGCATGGCGTGGGCGGTCAAGCACACAGACAAGCATATCGCTTACTTGACGATTTTTTGCCTTTGCAACAGCTGTTACATTTTCTTCGACCGAATTATCAAGATCAACAATTCCTGCTGGAAGGCCGGGGCCAACGGCGATTTTATCCATATAAACATCTGGTGCATTCAAAAGGTTACCTTTTTCAGCAAGCGCAACAACCGCAAGCGAATTTTGCATCGCTTTTGCAGCAATTGTTGTTCCTTCAAGCGGATCAAGAGCAATATCAATCTCCGGACCCTCGCCGGTACCGACTTCTTCACCGATATAAAGCATTGGTGCTTCATCGCGTTCGCCTTCACCGATAACAATTCTGCCTCTAATCGCCAGTTCATTAAGCTCGTTGCGCATGGAATCAACGGCAGCGGCATCTGCTGCTTTTTCGTCGCCCATTCCAACAAGTTTTGCCGCTGCAATTGCTGCGGCTTCAGTGACGCGTACGAGCTCTAGTACAAAAATACGATCTAAAGTCGATTTAACAGCCATAATTTATTCCTACTTTTATATAATTCATTAGTGAATATATCTTAATTTTATAATTTTTCAATTCTAATAGATAACGGGGTTTCTATCACAGATGGCAACTCATTAATACGGTTAAGTGCATCTTTCATTGCGGTTTCCCTGATATCGTGAGTAAGCATGATGACATAAACCGTGCCGTCCCGCTCGTTGCCCTTTTGCAACATGGTTTTAACCGATACATTTGCAAGCGTTAATGATGCCGTAATATCCGCTATTACGCCGGCCTCGTCCTGAACATGAAGACGTATATAATATTCACCAAGTCTTTGGTTAATTGAAACCGGATTTGCTGCAACAAGTTTTTCCGTCGGTTTAAAAAATGCAGGACCCTTATGACCACGGGCAATATCGATAATATCCGCAACAACTGCGGAAGCCGTCGGCCCCTCGCCCGCACCGCGGCCTTGATAAAAGGTTCTATCAATAAAATCACCATCAACCACAATCGCATTAAACCCGTCCATCACACCGGCAATAGGCAAATTTCTATCAATCATAACGGGATGGACACGCTGAGATAGGTTACCATCTTCATATTTAGTAATACCAAGGAGCTTTATGCGGTAACCCAGCTCTTTAGCATATTCAATATCAACGGTTTCAATGTTACGAATACCTTCAATATGTATATTGTCAAAATCGGTTTTGGTGCCAAACGCCACACTACTTAAAATTGCCAGCTTATGCGCCGCATCAATTCCGTCAAGATCGAGGGCAGGATCGGCTTCGAGATATCCAAGTTCCTCGGTTTCTGCGAGAATATCAGTGTAACTCAAACCACGCGCTTCCATTTGTGAAAGCATATAATTGGTGGTGCCGTTCATAATCCCGTAGACAAGGTTTAGTTCATTGGCCGCCAAGCCCTCGCCGATTGCTTTAATAATCGGAATGCCGCCGGCAACGGCCGCTTCAAACCTAAGCGCAACATCATTTTTCTGTGCCATATCCGCAAGCTCGCAGCCATGATGCGCGATCATTGCTTTATTTGCCGTCACAAATGATTTTGAATTATTTAATGTGTTTTTCGCGGACATCAAAGCCACACCGTCTTCACCGCCAATAAGTTCAATAACAATATCAACATTATCCATATCGGCAAGCTGTGTCGCATCATCAACCCATTCATAAGATGATAGATCAATCCCACGGTCAACATTTTTGTTTCGCGCACAAACGGTAGTAATAACAATCTCACGTCCAGCGCGGTCCGCGATTAATTCTTTATGCTTTTCCAGTATTTTTACAACACCAACACCGACATTTCCAAGGCCGGCGACGGCTACTCTTAACGGATTACTCAACATTATTTCCTTATTTTATATCTTTTAAATATTTATCACTATTTTGCATGAACTGTTTCATATTCCTGACGGCCTGCCTGATACGTTGCTCATTTTCAACAAGTGCAATCCGCACAAAACCATCACCATATTCACCAAAGCCAAGGCCCGGCGCCACCGCCACTTTGGCATGGGTCAGAAGTGCTTTTGAAAATTCCATTGATCCTGCCTCTTTCCAGCTGTCCGGTAATGGTACCCACGCAAACATGGTCGCTTGCGGTGACGGAATTTCCCAACCAGAACCAGCCATGCCATCCACAAGGACATCACGGCGTTTTTTATAAGTGGCGCGGTATTCATCAATGCAGTCCTGCGGACCATTAAGCGCCGCAATTGCCGCAACCTGAATGGGGGTAAAGGCACCATAATCCACATAAGATTTCATACGGGTAAGGGCCGCGATAAGTTCTTTATTACCAACAGCAAACCCCATACGCCATCCGGCCATGGAATATGTTTTGCTTAAAGATGTGAATTCAACGGCAATATCACGGGCGCCATTGACCTGAAGAATTGATGGTGGCGGCACGTCATTAAAATATATTTCTGCATAGGCAAGATCAGAAAGAATATAAATTTCATGCTTTTTACAAAAGGCGACAACCTCTTTATAAAAATCAAGATCAACCACTTCCGCCGTTGGGTTTGACGGATAATTAATCACCAGCGCCAGCGGCTTCGGCACACTGTGTTTTACTGCTTGATCAAGCATTTCCATAAAATCATGGTCTTTAGTTGTCGGCAAATGGCGAATTGTCGCCCCAGCAATGATAAAACCAAAATGGTGGATCGGGTAACTTGGGTTAGGCACTAAAATTACATCACCCGGTGCGGTAATGGCTTGAGCCAGATTTGCAAGCCCCTCTTTTGATCCAAGTGTTGCAATGACTTCGCTATCCGGATCAACGCTGACATTAAAGCGTCGCTCGTAATAGGCGGCCATTGCCTTGCGTAATCCGGGGATACCCTTTGACGCCGAATAACGGTGTGCTTTCGGGTCTTTCATGGTCTCCGTGACTTTATCAATCACATGTTGCGGCGGCATAAGGTCAGGATTACCCATGCCAAAATCAATAATATCATCACCAGCCGCACGCGCTTTCGCCTTCATGGCGTTCACTTCTGCAAATACATAGGGCGGCAATCTTTTTATTCTGTAAAATTCAGAATTCATATTCTTATCCGTTTAATAGTCAGAATAGTATTTTTCCGACCCCTAATAACAGCAAAATCCTGTTCAGTGAACAGGATTCTACGAGTAGTAATGAAAAAATTATGGTCTAATTTATAAACTGTGAAATAAACACCACTAAAATTGCGATTGGGCATAAATATTTGATCACTGTATATATTAGCTCAAGATGGCTTTCATTTTCACCAAATGCCTTTAAAACATTTTCTTTTTTTAGCACCCAACCAACAAACATAGCCGTCATAAGCCCACCGAGCGGCAGTCCTACTTTATTAATCCACCAGTCAAAGCTATCCATTAAATTCTTTCCGTCGATTGTTACATCACTTAGAATGTTTGTCGAAAAAACAGAAAGTAAGCCAACTGTAAAAACAGCCCCTGTAACCATTGATGCGGCCTTTGAGCGCTTCATATCATAAAATTTATTTAGATAACTGACCATCTGTTCCATGAGCGCAAGCAGCGTTGTAAAACCAGCAATAGCTAGTAAAATAAAGAAACCGGCACCAATAATTCCGCCATATTCAATCTGTCCGAAAGCAACGGTCATTGTATTAAACACAAGAGCAGGCCCCATATTCGGCACCATGTCAAAACCAAAGACGATGGGGAAAATGGATAAACCAGCAAATACCGCGACTAAAGTATCCGCAATACAAATAATAAAAGCAGATTTTACAATTGATGTATCATCAGGAAGATAGGCGCCAAAGGTAAGCATAATACCAAGGGCAACACCAATAGAGAAAAATGCCTGCCCAAGGGCGCTCACCACCACGCCAATATCCACTTTAGAAAAATCAGGTGAAAACAAAAAACTAACGCCTGCACCAAAGTCACCAATAACCGCTGCCATAATAATAAGCGCAAATAATAAGCAAAAGAAAATGGGCATGGCTAGAGATGTCAATTTTTCAATGCCGTCATTAAGTTGTCTTGAAAGAACAATTGCACAAGCCGCCATGAAAAGCCCGTGCCAGAATGTAAGTTTTAGGGGGCTTTCAGAATAACTGGCATAAAGCTCTACCGCCCCGTCCGGTGTAATGCCGGCAAAATTGCCCATGATCGCTTCAACGGCGTACGCGCCGGTAGTACCCGCGATGACACTATAATAAGAACATAAAATGAAGGAACTTGACGCAATAAACCAGCCAATATATTTCCAATTTTTCGATTTCCCTTCCATGCTTGCCACATGGCCGAAATTTGTAATGGCGCCCTGCTTACCGTAGCGACCGAGCATGGTTTCTGCACTCAATAATGGAAAGCCGATAATGATCACAAATGCCACATAAATAATCACAAATGCCGCGCCACCATTTTGCCCCGCCTCAAACGGAAAACGCCAGATATTACCGAGCCCAATGGCCCCGCCAACAGCGGCAAATAGAAAACCTGTTTTAGATTTCCAATGGTTTGTCATTTCATGTTTTGTGCTTACAGCCATACTTAAATTCCCTACTTATTCTGCTGATTGATTTTTATTATTATTACGTATCTGATGCGCTTCTTCTGTCATGGCAAAAATTTCTTTGCTCTTTAATAGTAAAGTGATCAGATTTGGAATAGCCATTATGCCAAATAAAGCAAGACCAAATGCCCATATTGTTTCAAGCTGACCAACGGCACCAATGAATACAAATATGACATAGATTATCCTGAAATTTTAGCAACTTTTTCGCCGCCAATAAAAACAGCTGCACTTTCCACATAAAAACTCCAGGTGATAATCGTTGTAAAAGCAAAAATAATTTGTCCTAATATCACCACATAACCACCGCCCCAAATACCGGCGGAAAATGCCCTTGATGTTAAAACCGCGTTACTGCCCGTTAGCTGCCACGCGCTTTGAAAAACACCATCCGCTATTTCAACCTGAACCGTTAAAATAATCAGTGCCGTCAATGTGCAAACGACAATAGTGTCAATAAAAGTACCAAGCATGGCAATCTCGCCTTGCTTTATCGGATCTGTATTTTCCGATGAGCCGTGGGCGATTGCCGCACTTCCTGCCCCTGCTTCGTTGGAATAAAGTCCCCTGGCCACACCAGCTTGAATTGCCGCCTTGATCGCGACACCGGCAAAACCACCCGCAGCAGCCGTACCGTTTATAGCCCCGTCAAAGATCAACATAAAGGCATCCGGTATCGAAGAAAAATTCAACACTAAAATAATAATTCCGACAAACAAATAAAGCCCGGTCATGACAGGCACTGTTACTTCGGCCATTCTAGCGATTGATTTAATGCCGCCGATAATCACAACAAAAACCAATAATGACAAACAGGCGCCACTTATATAAGGATCAACGGAAAAATTAAATTCGAAAACTTTGGCAATAGCATTCGCCTGTATCATGTTTCCAGTGCCAATTCCGCCGAGTACCATTAGAACGGCAT
>JAESUD010000300.1 GCA_016763335.1 Emcibacteraceae bacterium
TGATGCCTTATCATATTTGGCTTTTATCTTACATGTAAAGTTATTTTTTATACTTTAATTACGCCATCTGTTTTTTATTTAATTCCCGCCGCAAAATAATAATGATAAGCGGCAGTACAACAATACAGCCAATACTCAATGCGCCTAGATATTCTACATTATTTAGACTATTATCAATATTGCTTGTCAATATAAATGATGCAAAGACACCGCCCGTTCCCGCCGCCAAATGCCTGCTGGTTGATTGAAGTGACATATAGGCTGCCCTTTCCTTATCACCCGGTGCTTCAGAAGCAATTGTCGTGCATATTACCCCCATTATGGCGGCGCACATCATAAACAGAGAAAATATAACCGGAACCGGCATATATGGCGTATGGGTAAAGCCATCAGCAAGTACAAAAACATAAATAATTGTCACACAAAATGATAATTTTCGCGCACCATACTGGTCGACGACCCTACCCGTCATCATCATGACCGCAAAGCTTAAAACACCACCAACCAGATATATATAACCAAGGTCCTCACGCGGAAAATCAAGGTTAAAAACAAAGTAATTAATCGACCCGGCAAATAACATAAACTGAGCAAATGACAATAAAGATAACAATCCATATGAAAGCTGTATTTCACGTTTGCGTAATAAAGACATCAGAGAAATTTTTTGAGGAACTTTCAATGTGGTATCGATGTGAGAAACCATTGGCGGTAAAAACTTAAATATTCCCAAAACAATTAACGCGCACAAAATTGAAATTATTAAAAATGGCATTTTCCAGTCAAACCACTCAGAAAAATACAGTGCCAGCGGAATGCCAAACACAGATGAAACAGTGAACGCACTCGTAACAATAGCAATAGCCCGTCCACGGCGCTCCACAGGCACCAGATCAATCACCATTGCGAGGCTAAGCGCCATAGCCGGCCCGCCAAATATACCCGCCAAGGTCCGCGCCGCAAGCATACTGTAAGTATCCCATGCAAAGGTACAGAGAAAAGTACTAACCACAAGACCGGATAGAAAGAATATCGCCGCGTTTTTACGGTCATATCTATCTAGATATGGCGCGATTAATATGCCGGATAGTGCCGCCGCAAACGTATAAATGCCTGCAAGAATTCCCATATCCGAAGACGGAATATTAAGTGCCAACGCGAGGTTGGGACCAAGGGGCATGATAATCATAAAATCAAGAATACTTGCAAGTTGAATAAGCGCAGCAAGCAAAACGATCTTACGTTCTAACCGTAAATCCGACATAAAATAATGACCTGTTAATGAAATTTCGAAAGTTTTTCAACTATAACAATGTAATGGTCATTTTCAATGGGAATATTGATATTCAAAATTATAAATGATAACTTTCAATTATGAAAAATATATCATCAATTATATATGCGTTTCTTATTATCATAAGCAGCGCATTTCCGGCATATGCCAACTATTCAAATGGTGTGATCGCCATGATGTTCGGCCAATCTGACTATGCCGTTTCCGAATTTAAAAAGGCCGCCGCCGAAGGACATAGGGAAGCAACATATTCACTGGGCTATATGTATGAAAATGAAGTGGGCATTGCCAAAGATTATGACCTTGCCATGATGTGGTATAAAAAGGCCGCCGCACTTGGCGATGTTAAATCACAATATATCATCGGTAATATGTATAACCGAGGTCGTGGGGTCACCGTTGATTATATTGAAGCCGTGAAATGGTACAGCCTCGCCGCGAAAAACGGCTATGCTTGGGCACAATATTTTTACGGACAAAAGTTGGAACTTGGTCAAGGAATTACCAAAAATGAAATTGAGGCCGCCATTTGGTATAAGCGTGCCGCGGAACAAGAACACGCAAAAGCACAATTTAATCTCGCTAAAATGTATTATGAAGGGCGCGGCATTTCACGGAATTACCTGCTTTCATATAAATGGTCACTTCTTGCTGAAGCATATGCCAATAACGATGCAAAAGTGCTCATTTCAGAATTAATCCAAAAAATTTCACAAAATGATGTTAAAATAATTAAAGAGAATGTAAAAAACTGGATCAAAACCCATCGTTAATTCTTTCGGATATTTGTAATATGAAATTATTAGGTTTTATTTTTATTTTGTTTTTTGGGGTCAGTCCTACGCATGCCATGGCAGTACCCGTGGTAAACGGTGTTTCATGGCAACTTGCCGACCACCGAAAAAAAACTATTGCAAATATTAATTATAAAATAGAACTCAATATCCCCTCATTACCAAAAGTCCCGATTAAAGCGACATCTGAAATAACATTTGATTTAAATGATGTTTCAGAAGATTTGCAGATTGATTTTAAAGAAAACAACCAAAATATAAATGCAATCCGCGTTAATGGAATACGCCAAACGATCGTTCATTATAATGAGCATATCATCATCGCTAAACGCTTTTTAAACCATGGTGAAAACACCATAAAAATTACATATTTAGCCGGTGAAGACGCCCTAAACCGTTCTGGTAATTTCCTTTATACATTATTTGTCCCCGACCGTATGCGAACCAGCTTTCCCAGTTTTGATCAACCAAACTTAAAGGCAACCTTTGAGCTCGCCTTAAACCTTCCGGAAAGTTGGGAAACCATGTCTAGTGCCCCGGTAGCACGGGTAAGCAGCAGAGATTTAAGAAAAAGAGTGCGCTTTAGAAAATCCGATAAAATGAGCACATATCTATTTTCATTTGTCGCCGGCAGGTTTAACAAAGAAGTGCGTAAAATTGATGGTTTGGAAATGACCATGCTTCACCGTGAACCCGATGCCGACCAAGTGAAACGAAATGTCGATGAAATTTTTAAACTTCACAAAGCATCCATTGATTATATGGAAGATTATACTGGCATTAAATTCCCCTTTCAAAAATTCGGATTTGTTTTAATACCGAGTTTTCAATTTGGTGGAATGGAACATGTTGGGGCCATTTTTTATAAAGATGCAAGCATCATCCTCGATGAAAACCCTTCCGAAACAGACCAGCTCTCCCGCGCTGCATTGATCGGTCATGAAACGGCACATATGTGGTTTGGTGATCTTGTCACGATGGACTGGTTTAATGATGTTTGGACCAAAGAAGTATTTGCCAACTTCATGTCTGCAAAATTGGTAAATCCCAGCTTTCCAAAAATTGACCACGCACTGCGTTCCCACCTTCGGTTTCACCCGGGCGCCTATAG
This sequence comes from Emcibacteraceae bacterium, assembly GCA_016763335.1. GTDB lineage: Bacteria > Pseudomonadota > Alphaproteobacteria > Sphingomonadales > Emcibacteraceae > Pseudemcibacter. Next base: position 3,200 of record JAESUD010000300.1, read on the forward strand.
CGTGGATCGAACGGAAGGACCAAACCCAATTCGTCAAAACTTGCCAAATTTGAACGAAGCCGGTTCAATGTACGGCGCTATTATTTATAATAAAGCCCCCATAATGATGAAACAATTGGAA
>JAESUD010000301.1 GCA_016763335.1 Emcibacteraceae bacterium
CCCATGAAAGCTCTGCTTCCTCGCAACCAATTTTAATGGCACTTTGTCGGCATATTTCAAACAGTCCAAATGACATAATACCACTCAAACGGCTATTTTGATATTTTGTTCTTACCCCCATAAGCGGCACACGTACAGTTTTGAAACTCGGGCGTATTTTTAGTCGCCATAACAGCTTAAAAATACCAAACGGGAATAATTTACCGTCAAAATCCCTGATGATTTCATTGATGTTCGGCAAAGTAACCATCATGGCCGCAGGCTCGCCGTCAACTTCAACAATGTAGGTGAAGTCTTCACGGATGATCATTTTTAATTCTTTAACCGCATGATCGAGTTCTGCTTCAGTAAACGGGATATATTTCCAGTTATCAATCCATGCATCATTGAAAATATCGAGAATGGTTCTTAAATCTTCCTCGTAATTATCCATATTTATATGCCGGAAAGTAATTTGTCCTCTATCGACGGCACGATCAACCAGTTTTTGAATGACGGGTGGCAGGACTGGTTTTGTTATATCAAGTCGGTAAGCCCACGCGTCTTTGGTCTTTTCAAGGCCGTAATTGGTAATGAGTTTTTCAAAATAAGGTCTACTATGCCCCATTAATAGTTGCGGTGGGGTGTTAAAACCTTCAACTAGCATGCCTGTCTCTTCGTTAATTGAAAGGCTGAACGGGCCAATGACTTCGACCATACCCTTTTCTTTTAACCATGTGCAGGCGGTATCAAACAAAGCATTCGCCACTTCCTGATCATCGATACAATCAAAGAAGCCATAATGCCCGGTTTTGATGCCATGATGTTTTTCAACAAGTTCATCAATTTGTGCGCTGATGCGGCCAACGGGTTTTCCGTCTTTATAAGCAACCCAGAATCGTACGTCGGCATGTTGAAAGTAGGGGTTCTTTTTTTTATCAATTGCATCCATGCGTTCAATAATAAGCGGTGGTGTCCAGTTTGGTTCCCCTTCATAGATATGCCAAAGGACTTTAACAAAAACTTTTCGGTCAGCCTTATTTAAGGCAGGTCTAATTTCAATATTTGCAGCGTTCACTAACAGTCCTTTTTTTAATTTATTCTTCTGTCAATAATATAAAACTGACCCCGGCCAGTCCAAAGAGTAAAAACGGTAACCATGCGGCGACAATTGGTGGCACTGCCCCATATTGACCAAGCGCAATAAACAAATTGTTGACTACAAAAAAACCAAAGCCTAGAAAAAGAGTGACGGCAATCCGCATGAACAGGTTACCCCCTCTATGAAGTCCAAATGCGGCAAGGCCAGCAAGTAGGGGCATCAATAATGTACTTAAAGGCGATACAAATTTCTGGTACAGCATCGTGTTGAGATTAGACGTATCATGTCCTTCTGACTGAAGTTGATTAATTGCGCGACGAAGGCGTGGCAGATTTACTTGATCGGCAATTATAGCTCGCGAAATAAACCGTTCGGGAGGGATGGTCGTTTCCCAATCAAGGTTTTCCAGAAGTTCAATATTAAGTGTGCTTAAGTCGAAGTTTTTAACGCCATATAATTTCCAACTGTTATCCCGGTATACGGCGAAGTCTGCTTTAATGATATTGGTGATATTTTTATCTTCGTCTCTAATATATTGTGTTACCTGATCGAGCAGTAAAATGCTGCCATTTCTGTTTGCGCTTTCTGCTTTTATCAGATTATTTCCGTCGGTGACCCAGCTATCAAAAACGGAATCAGGGGCCGGCGGAATATTAGCGGCAAATTCGTTAGCTTCCCAATTTCGAAGTTCCGCCCGGGCCTGTACGGTCACCATTTCCGAGAAAACAAAACTAACGATGCCAATAAGTAATGATATTGCCATGAGCGGTACAATAATGCGAAATGCTGACCATCCCGCGGCTTTCATGATGACAATTTCACTATGTATGTTAAGCATAGAAAGTGTCAGTATCGCAGAAAGAAGGGCAACAAAAGGTGAGAATAAAGAGATAAGGTGTGGACTTCGTAACGTTACATAACGCCACAGATCAGCATAAACAGCACCTTCGCCGGCAAGAATTTCTTCCGATTTAGCCAACAGGTCCAGCATCTGCAATGTTGCAATAAGTCCAATAAGAATAACGATATAGCGATAGGCAAATATTTTTGCCAAGTAAACATCCATACTGCCCGGATTGAAAAATTTACCAAAATGACCGCCGTAACTGATGACCCGTTCAACCATATCAGTTCGCCGCTCTTAATCTTTTGAATATATTCGTGACCGCCTCACCAATTACATCTGATATGATTTCTAGTTTGTGCAGTGGTTCACCCGCTACTTTATAGGCCCCGATATAATATAATCGTGCGGTTAACAGAATAAATAACCCTGTCGGCATCCAGATCGTCAACCAAGGGCTTATTATACCTTCTGCCGCAAAATCCAGTCCGAATTCGATTACTTTATGATAAAGTAATAATAAAAACACACCCACCAATATGCCGAGTGCCCTACCGGACCGTTTAGCAACAAGCCCAAGCGGTACAGCGAGAAATGGTACGATGAGGATTGATAATGCCCGCGCTATTCTTGAGTGAATAGTGGCCGTAATGGCCGTGTCACCACTTGACCTTTTTTGCCAAAGTTCAAGAAAAGTCATCTCTGCTGCATCATTTCCTCGGTTGCGAAACTGTTCAAACATTGGCACCTCAAGAGGTAAGTCATGCATATCAAATTTTAATATTCTTGGTCGGTTTTGATTAAGGTCAAAGTCAATGAGAGTGCCGTCAAACAAACGCAAAATAATATATTTCTGATCTGGGGAAGCAAAGAAACTGCCTTTTTTTGCGCTTACTGAGAATATATGGCCGTCTGCGTCTTCTTTTTGGGCGAATATATCAATTAATTCGCGGCCTTGATTCTGAGATTCTTCTATTCTAAGTGTTAAACCTTCACCAAGATTAGAAAATTCATTTGATTTTATTGCCGCACCGAGAGCGCCGCTACGAACATCAAATATCAGTTCTTCATAGGCATATTTGCTATAAGGTTGAACAAACCCAACCACTATTACATTGATGATTAATAGTAATACGGCAATGAATATTGATGGCATCAACAATCGGTTAAGGCTTATGCCACAATTTAAAAATGCATCTAGTTCACTACTAAGCGCAAATTTGCGTATTGCGAGTAGGACCCCGAGAAACATAGCTAACGGAATAACAAGGGTTAAATATTGCGGCATTAAGTTACCGAGCATTTGCCAGACAACATCAATAGGACCACCTTGATTAATTACAAAATCAAATAGAGAAAGCATTTTTTCAAGTAAAAGAAGAAGCGCTGAAATGCCTAAAGTCGCAAACAGGGGGACGGCAGTGTTCTTCAGAATATAAATATCAATTTTGTTAAACATAAATTCCGACTTTGCTCGATTATTGCCTTGTGTTCTTTCTATAGCTCATTTAAGGCTAAGTACATTAAATATTTTATATTTAATAGCGGTATAGTAAGTATAAAAATAAAATTTTAAACGTTATTAGCATATGCCAGAACTTTATGTTCAATATGGGGCAAATATATTTAATTTATGCGTCATTTAGTATATTATTAATTGTCGTATAAGTTAGGAAGAAAACTGGGACAATTAAATTGAACATGATCGCTATTTTGAGTAGCCCTGATACATTTCAAAACAAGAGTGAAATGGAAAAAATCAGGAATATCATCAAAGAAGAAGGTTCAGGTATTATTCATTACGAAGTGAAGAATTTTATGGATATTGGCGAAGCCTTGTCCAGATTTCAACAATGTAATGTGAATGCAATTGTCATCGTTGGTGGTCAGGCATTGTCGTCGGCAACATTCGAATATATGATTGATAAAAAGCCGTTTGGTGCAGCACAAATCCCTATCTCTGTGTTGTCAGGGGATGATGAAAAATTTATATCACAAAGTTTTGGCGCAACATCCAATCATCCTCATAAAGATCTTAAACATATTCTGCTAAAACATAAAACGGGTAGATTATTAGACCATCTTGTAAAAGCCCCCCTTATTAAAGTTGAGGGCGTGATGCATATTGGTAAATTATACGGGCTTTATTTTTGTGCTGGTGAAATTGTAAGTCGGAAATCATTATTTAAACGGACATTGCATTACACAGGGATAAGACAGGTTATACAAAATTATACAACAATTATATCCCTTTTGTATAAAGCGTATTTGGGGACGAGGCACTCTGATGATATAAATGACATGATCAGGATAAATAGAAATCAGCGTGGTGCTGTGGTTGGGCGTTATTTTATGGTTTTGCTTAGCAGTCTCGATTGGATATTCCTCGGCACAAAATTTCCGGATAAACATAAGTCAGAGACGCTAAATTTCCTCAGTGTTGAAAATACTAAAGATGCTATTATCAATACTGGAAAACGAATGATTAAAGGAAATTATGGCGAAAAATTAATACCTGGCCATGTGATAACTGAAATTGAACATGCGCGTCTGGTTTTTAATAAGCAATTTGTTGTTGATGGTTGTTTTTATGAGACAGATTTAAGCGGCGAACTTTTGATTTCCGCCGCTGAAGATTTGACTTTTATACGATTAGATTAAGCTAAAACACCCAGCTTTTTACCGACGGCAATAAATTTCTCCAGCATATAATCAATCTGTTCAAATGAATGTGCCGCTGAAAGGCTGCACCGCATTAGGTTGAGGCCATTTGGGGTTGCTGGTGGTACAGCAAGATTTACATAAACACCTTCTTGCATCATGTTTTGCCAGTAAGCGACAGCAGTATTTTTATCATCAATGATAATGGCCGCAATCGGACTTTCACCAGTTGTACCCATATTAAATCCGACACTTGAAAGACCTTTATTCAGCCTCCTGGAGTTTTCTAGTAATTTGACACGCAGATTACTGTTTTTAATAAGTTCTAGTGCTTTATTCGCTGACGCAACGACGGATGGTGGAAGCGAGGCAGTGAAAACATAGGGCCGGCAAACCAGCCTTAATGTTTCAAACTTAGGATGATTTGAAACACAATAACCACCAACTGTACCAACACTTTTACTGAATGTACCAACCGTAAAATCAACCAGGTGTTCGACATTTTGTTCTTGAGCGACCCCGCGTCCGGTTTTACCAAAGACCCCAATGGAATGGGCTTCATCAACAAGGACAAAAGCATTATGTTTTTTTGAGGCTTCTGCGAGCTCTTTAATAGGCGCAAGATCACCAAGCATGCTGTATACGCCTTCAATAACGACGAGAATACCGGCTTCCGGATCTTTTCTTCTGATACGCGCCAGACGTTTTTCAAGGTTTTCAGGGTCATTGTGTGTGAAACGAACAATAGTCGCATTACCCATCGAGCAACCATCATAAATGCTTGCGTGGCTATCAGCATCAATTACGACATAATCTTTTGGCCCGGCGAGTGTTGC
>JAESUD010000302.1 GCA_016763335.1 Emcibacteraceae bacterium
ATATCTTGTGCCAGCGTTTACCGGGCTTGGCGCGCCATATTGGGATCCAGATTGCCGTGGGGCGTTGTTTGGTATCACCAGAAGCACAGGCCCCGAAGAAATAACCCGCGCCGCCCTTGAAAGTATCGCCTATCAAACCCGTGATTTACTCGAAGCAATGAAACAGGACATATCGCACGACTTAACAACCACACTGAGGGTCGATGGCGGCATGACGGCATCTGATTGGTCGATGCAGTTCTTGAGCGATATTCTTAATTGTTCAATTGATAGGCCCATTATCACGGAAACCACAGCACTTGGCGTTGCTTGGCTCGCTGGAATGAGAGCAGACTTTTATCCGGATCAAGTCGAATTTGCCAAAAATTGGGCACTTGATAAAAAATTTACACCTAATATGACTTCAGCTATCCGCAATACATTCTATGATGGTTGGCATGATGCGGTTTCCAGAACGCTATCAAATAGATCTACAAAGAATTAAACCAGCTTTTGCCCTGTTATTTCGGCTTCTAGCATATTTGAATCTATGAAAAATTTGGCGGCCCAGTTTAAATATTCAAACTTACCGTATAGACCATCAATGGGATACGAGCCTTTGAAACCGCCAATCATCGCGTCATTATCACCGGAAAGTCGAATGGTACGGCGAACATATTTATTTAATTTAAGGGCTGTCTCTAGATATTTTTCACGGTCTGTTTCCTGATAAATAATCATCAACGAATGAGCAATTTGCACGGCCCCCGTTAGACAAACCCAAGAAACCACGGGTGTCCAGTCGCGGTTCCATCTTCCTGGTAGATAACTTTCATCATCAACAAGTGTGGTAATGGCGCCAGCAATTTTCATAGCACTTTGTAACAGCTCTTCATCCTTTGAATAAAGATAACCTTCCATAATACCTCTGGTGACATACCCTAATGTATGGGTTAACGGGCTTTCCGGTTGATCAAGACAACAATCATTAAACCATCCATTTTCGAGTTGCTTAGTAAGGGCCCATTTAATATTTTTTAATGCAGCATCGCCATATTCCTTATTACCTGTGACCTTGGCCGCTTCAAGCAGTCCCCATGATACATGGGTTTCATAGGTTTTTTCCCCCGCTGCGGCAAAAGGCGTGCCGAATTTACGCCAGCATCCATCAGAATCCATGGTATTGACCAACCAATTGGCGGCCTTTTCCATCGCTTCATGATAACGGTCGAACTCTTTTGCACCTGCCGCTAAGCCAATAAGAATTTGTCCAGTGTTAAAAATAACTGGAACGGGATCATTTTCAATCCGTCCCCCTTGAAATGCCCCGCTTTCAAGTTGAATTTTCTCGCACCAGTCAAGGGCGGTTATGGCGCTATCAGTATATTTTTTGTTTGAAAAATATTTCCCGCCATCGATTAAGGTCGGAATAATATAACCTGTGGTTTCGGGATATGAAGTAGCCCAGCCTTTTTTGACGGAATAATCACGTGCAACACCCCCGTCATTGCTCGCGGATTTTTCCTGCGCCCGTAATATCCAGTCATACGCAGCAGCAACACTGACCGCAATTCCGGGGTCCTCACCAAGCGGTACACTATTGTCTTTCTTGACTTCACGCTTTCCATCCACGGACAAAGTTTTGAACTCTTCCCAGTTACGGTATTTTCTTATGACCGCATTGGGAATGATTTTTTTAACTAAAGCCTTCATTATATAATCAAACGCCTTTTATCTTTTTATAATATGATTAATTTTCGCTGATACTTTACCGCATAAACTATATATAAATGGTAAAGGATCAGAAAATCTTGCAAGCGCTTCCACCGATGGATAACGCTTGTCGATTTCGTCTTGCGCATCTGTCGTTACGGTTTCGCGTGAATATCGGTCAATTGGTGCGACCCGCCATATTTTTTGCGGCCAGTTTTTCTGCTCATCTGAACTTAATGTTTTAAATTCTTGCCCTGTCTCTGAACAATATTGTGCATAGACCAGATTAACCCCGTGGATCATTGCCACTTCATGTTGAAGGTCGGTTCGCGCTACTGTTGGTTCAATGATTAATAGCTCACCGCTTCTGCTGTCACGTTTAAATTCCATTCCGCCCATGCCGATAAAATTGCACGCTTTAAAATATTTAGCTGTTGCGATGCGCATTTCATCCAATAATTCATAAGCGCTCGTGCAGCTTGCGGTACCGCCAACATTGGGTGGCCAAGAACGTACTTTTCTACCCGGAAAATCCGCAACAACATTGCCCGCGCTATCAATATATTCAATCAGGAAATAAATATCACTGTCGTTTCCTTCAACCCATTCCTGAATTACCATATCGCTTATGCGGTCTTTTATCTCTGCATATATTTGTTTTATTTCGTCTAATGAATTGGTTTTATAGGCTTTTTTAATTTCATCGCCAAATTCTGTATTTTGTTCTGATGGCTTAAAAATGCACGGAAATGTAAAATTCTTGGCGCCATCAATAATCCCTGGCGCGGTAACTTTTAAAGTTCGAGGGTAACGCACACCGGACTTTTCCGCCACTTGTAAAACACCATTTTTATTCATTAACGACATTAACATTTTATGTTCTGGCATAGTGAAACGGTAAAGATGGGAAATTTTATCACGGTATTCTGATATGGTTCTAAGAGTACGTTCCATTGTAATAAATAGCACCGGATTATCATCAAAATTTTCACGAAGTTTGATTAATTCTTCGATGAATTTTTCACCTTCAAGGGTGTTGAATTTCACCTTTTTCGCTGAATTTGTCCGCCCCGTCGGTTTTTTAAAATTTTTATCAATCGCATAAACGGGCACGCCCTCTTTTGCGAGCCAGCGTGCCACGCCGAGACCATTTATATCAAGGCCAATTACCACGGCCGCTATTTTGTTATCATTCATATTGCTGAAATTACTTTCCCATATGATTATTTATTATTATTTTTACAGCATTCTGCCAATCACTCAGTTTAATAGCACAGGAATTCTTAATTTTCTCACAATCCAAGACTGAGTTTTTAGGTCTTGGTGCCGCCGCTGCGAATTGTTCTGTGCTTATGCCGTTAATAACAACCGTATGGTTGATTTTCTCCGCCTCAAAGGCATGGGTAAATATATATTTGGCGAAATCAGCCCAAGTGGTTATTTGATCACCGCAATAATGGAATATTTCACATTTGATTTTATTTTTGTCGCGTGCAATGGCGATAATGGCATCGGCAATATCCCCTGCGTATGTCGGTGCACCAATTTGATCATCTACAATATCAAGGCTCTCCCGATCCTTACCTAACCTCATCATGGTTTTGAAAAAATTATTGCCATATTCACTAAAAACCCAAGACGTGCGAATAATTGCGTAGCTTACACCACTACGAATTATGGCTTGCTCGCCTTCTGCTTTGGTCTTTCCGTATATGCTTATAGGATTTAATATATCGGTTTCCCGGTAAGGCATTATTGACCGTCCGTCAAAAACATAATCCGTTGAAATATGAATTAAAAATGCTTTTGTTTTCTCACATTTTATTGCTAAGTTTTTAACGGCGAGTGCGTTTACTGACCTTGCGGTAATTTCATCTTCTTCTGCCTTGTCAACGGCGGTAAAGGCAGCAGCATTGATCACTATTTCAGGTTTGAATGTTTTAAATACATGGTCTATTTGAACCGGATCAGTAATATCAAGATCAGCAGATGTTAACGCCGATAATTGCCAATTTTTTGGCACACGGTCTTGAATTGATAATCCAAGTTGGCCCCCTGCCCCTGTAAGCAATACCCTCATTTTTGTAGATCTTTCAATGCAAGTCCCCGAGCATCTTTTTCAGAAATTATGGGTGTTTCAATGGGCCAGTTAATGTTGACATCGCTATCATTCCACATAAGGCAACATTCATCATCCGGTTGGTAATAATCTGTGCATTTATATTCAAAGTCTGCACTATCCGAAAGTGTGGCAAATCCGTGGGCAAATCCGGGTGGCACCCAAAGTTGCCGTTTATTATCAGCGGATAAATGAACCCCGACCCATTTACCGTAAGTTTTTGAACCCTCACGTATATCAACGGCGACATCAAATACTTCACCACTTATGACCCGCACTAATTTTCCCTGCGGGCGTTTTTTTTGAAAATGTAATCCGCGCAACACACCTTTTTGTGAACGTGAATGATTATCCTGTACGAATTCATGATCAATTCCCGCCATGTCTCGGTACCGGTCAGCGCTAAATGTTTCCATAAAAAAGCCGCGCTCATCTCCAAAAACTTGCGGTTCGATAATCAGAATTTCTTCAATTTCTGTTTTTATGATTTTCATTATTAATCATACCCGTCCGCGATAAGTTTTAAATATTTTCCGTAATCAGTTTTAGCGTAATATTCTGCTCTTTCGCAAAGTTGATCATTGCTGATCCAATTTTGCGAATAGGCTATTTCTTCTAAACATGCGACTTTAAAACCTTGTCTTTTTTCAATGGTTTGCACAAAATGCCCGGCGTCCATTAAACTATCATGTGTGCCCGTATCTAACCATGCGAAACCTCGTCCAAGCAGACTGACGTTAAGATCACCACGTTCAAGATAAGCGCGATTTACATCGGTTATTTCAAGTTCGCCCCTTGGTGATGGTTTGATATCTTTGGCAATATCTATAACGTCATTATCATAAAAATATAGTCCAGTTACCGCATATGATGATTTTGGCTTAAGCGGTTTTTCTTCGATAGAAATTGCTTTGCCTTCTTCGTTGAATTCAACGACACCAAAACGTTCCGGGTCAACAACATGGTATCCAAATACAGTTGCACCATTTTCTTTCTTTATGGCATCTTCCAGTTTATCACTAAAATGTTGACCATAAAAAATATTATCGCCAAGAACCAGTGATACATTATCATTACCAATAAAGTCTTCCCCAATCAGGAATGCCTGCGCAAGTCCGTCCGGCGA
>JAESUD010000303.1 GCA_016763335.1 Emcibacteraceae bacterium
AGCAGGTTTGGCAGTTTCGGTAATTATGTGCGTATTCGCCATAACGGGACCTATAAAACCATTTATGCCCATATGAGCAAATATGGCCGTGGCATTAAAAAAGGCGTGCGGGTAAAGCAAGGACAAATCATTGGTTATGTCGGGGCAACGGGCCGGGTGACGGGTCGCCACCTTCATTATGAAGTCTATATGAACGGCAAGCAGGTTAATCCGCTCAGGCTTAAAATTCCGTCGGGAATTAAGCTTAAGGATGCAGCATTTGAAGAATTTGAAATTGTCATGGCGGGCACTAACCGGCTTATCAACGAGACAAAATCGCATATATTGCTGACGCAGGATATTCCGAGTACTGAAACAGCCGTTAGTCCCTGATGATTATTGAAGCGTTGCAGCATTTCTTTTTCAAGGCGCCGAAACATATTAAAGATATGGGCTATGTAAAAGAAACCATCGCCATTGAGGCGCGATTTAAAAGATGCGAAGAATTTTGGGCGCCGCATCTTGAGAAATGCAAAGAACAGATTTTAAAAGCGGCGGAAAGTCTTCCCGAAGGCGCGAATATTATGATTTTGGGCTCGGGCGCGCTTCATGATGTACCGATTGACGCATTGCTGGCACAGAAACATCATATAACCTGCGTTGATATTGTTCATTTGCCGCAGATCAGGCAAAAATACCCTCAAGTTGATTTTATAGATAAAGACATTACGGGTATTGCCGAGGAGTTTTATAACCGGGTTAAAGCCCATAAAACCTATAAAGGCCGTATCGCCTTTAGATGGGATATGGGTAAAATGCCTGATTTGGTTGTTTCTTTAAACCTACTCTCTCAGCTTCCTATAAATATGATGAGCTTTGCGGATCAGCAAAAAGCCAGCCTTCATGAAAGCTTCAGTGAAAATATTATGGCGGCGCATCTCAGCTGGTTGCTTAGTTTACGAACAAATATACTGCTTGTTTCGGATATGAAACGAGATTATTTTTATAAAAAAGACCTTGTTCGTTCAGATCGGGCCCTCGAGACAATAGACTATTTTGACCATCACGAGGCAATTGAGGAATGGGAATGGGATGTCGCCCCCTTGGGAGAAGCCGAAAAAGACGTTCGCATCTGCCATACGGTCGGTGCTTGGCAGATATAAAACACCCCATAACCAAATTTAAATTTTATACGTTCATCTCAATTCCATTTGCGCCAGCGGTGACATGGACTGTATCACCGTCCATGATCTCACCGCCTAATATCAAGTTGGCGAGGCCATCTTGAATATTTTTTTGGATGACGCGCTTGAGCGGCCTTGCGCCGTAAACCGGATCGTAACCCGTGTGGGCGAGCCAGTCTTTGGCGCTTGCGTCGAGATCAAGAGTGATCTTGCGGTCGGACAGGCGTTTTTCCAATTGGGCGAGCTGAATATCGACAATTGCGTGCATGTGTTTTTCAGCGAGGCGATGGAACAAGGTGATTTCATCTAAGCGGTTGATAAATTCCGGCCGGAACGCGGCACGGACCATTTCCATCACATCATCACGGACACTATCCACATCATCATCAGCACCAAGTGCCGCGAGGATACCGCTGCCGAGATTACTGGTGAGAATAATCAGCGTGTTGCTGAAATCAACGGTGCGGCCTTGACCGTCCGTCAATCTTCCATCATCGAGAACTTGCAGCAGGATATTAAAAACATCGCTATGGGCCTTTTCCACTTCGTCAAAAAGCACCACTTGATAAGGCCGCCTGCGGACGGCTTCGGTAAGAACGCCGCCTTCTTCGTAACCGACATAACCGGGAGGGGCGCCGATCAAGCGCGCGACAGCATGTTTTTCCATAAATTCGGACATGTCGATGCGGACCATGGCGGTTTCATCATCAAATAAATATTCGGCGAGGGCCTTGGTTAGCTCAGTTTTACCAACGCCGGTTGGACCGAGGAATAAAAACGAACCAATCGGGCGGGTTTCTTCCGATAGTCCGGCGCGGGCGCGGCGAACGGCAGAGGAAACGGCCTTAACGGCTTCATCCTGACCAATCACCCGGCGACCGATATTTTCTTCCATGCTCATAAGTTTATCGCGTTCCCCTTCAAGCATTTTTGTTATGGGAATACCAGTCCAGCGGCTGACCACAGCGGCAATATCGCTCTCCGATACTTCTTCTTTAAGCAATTGATTTTCCGAGCTGTCTTTGTCTTTTACCACTTTTAATTCTTCTTCAAGCGTGGGGATTTCACCGTAGGTTAACTCACCAGCGCGGGCGAGGTTGCCCTGACGTTGCGCCTGCTCTAACTCTAAACGGGCGCTTTCAAGTTGTTCTTTGATTTTTTGATTGCCAGAAATGCGGTCTTTTTCCACCTGCCACTGGGCGGTTAAAGTTGCCGAGCTTTCTTCAAGGCCGCTTAGTTCTTTTTCAAGATTTTTCAGGCGGTCTTTGGAGGCATCATCTTTTTCTTTTTTAAGGGCTTCACGTTCAATTTTAAGCTGAATGATGCGGCGGTCAAGTTCATCAAGTTCATTGGGCTTGCTGTCCACTTCCATTTTAATTTTTGCCGCGGCCTCATCCATTAAATCAATGGCTTTATCGGGCAAGAAACGATCATTTATATAACGGTTGGAAAGGGTAGCGGCAGCAACAAGGGCGCTGTCTTTAATGCGGATACCGTGGTGGAGTTCGTATTTTTCCTTAAGGCCCCGAAGGATTGATATTGTGTCTTCTACTGTCGGTTCACCAATAAGTACCGGTTGGAAGCGGCGCTCAAGCGCGGCATCTTTTTCAATATATTTTCGGTATTCATTAAGGGTCGTTGCACCGATACAGTGAAGATCACCACGGGCAAGGGCGGGCTTTAACAGGTTTGATGCATCCATTGATCCTTCCGATGCGCCAGCACCAACAATTGTATGAAGCTCATCAATGAAGAGAATGACTTCACCTTCTGCGGCGGAGACTTCCTGCAGGACGGCTTTTAAACGTTCTTCAAATTCACCACGATATTTGGCACCGGCCACAAGTGCGCCCATATCAAGCGACATAATGCGTTTTTGGCTGATACTATCTGGTACATCGCCATTAGTAATCCGCAGGGCTAGTCCCTCGGCGATGGCCGTTTTACCAACGCCAGGCTCGCCAATGAGTACAGGATTATTTTTAGTCCGGCGAGAAAGAACCTGAATGGTGCGTCTAATTTCTTCGTCGCGGCCAATGACCGGATCGAGCTTGCCTTCTTTTGCAGCCTCAGTCAGATCACGGGAATATTTTTTAAGCGCGTCATAGCTGTCTTCTGCGCTTGGTGAATTTGCGGCGCGGCCTTTTCTAATATCATTAATGGCGGTGTTGAGTTTTTGGGCTGTTAGGCCTGATTTTTTAAGGATGCCTGCCGCTTTGCTACCGGATAATAATGTTAAAGCAAGTAGTAATCTTTCCGCGGTGACATATTCATCGCTGGCTTTTTTCGCCAGTTTTTCTGCACTATCAAATAATTTTGCCGTATCGCCGTCCATATAAAGCTGGCCCGCACCACCGCCGCTTATTTTCGGATAACTTTCTATTTCTTTGGTGACGTTAAGGCGGGCAGAATTGGCGTCTGCCCCGGCAGCGTTCATTAAATTGGAACACAGGCCTTCATTATCATCGAGCAGAATTTTTAAAATATGCTCAGGGGTAAATCTCTGGTGGCCTTCGCGAAGCGCAAGGCTTTGAGCGGATTGGATGAACCCTTTAGTTCTATCGGTAAATTTCTCAAAATCCATTTAATTAAAACTCCAAAAATATCACTTAAATCGTTTAAATATAAACAACATATAGTGTGGCATTTACGCAACACAAGGGGAGAGGAATAATATAATAGCATCTAGGAAATTATTTGATTACCAACAGCAAAATGCTTATTCAGCAACCTCTTCTTTCACTTTTTTCGGTTTTCTTGTCCGCTTAACCGGTTTTTCTTCGGCGGCTTCTGCTAATGGCAATTCCGGAGATGGTTCAACGGATTGCTTCTTAACACGCCTTTTCGGTTTTTTTTCTTTTTCTTCGGATGGTTTCTCGTCCGTCTTTACCGGAGTTTCATCGCTTTTTTCTTTAGTAGTATCTTCATCTACCACTGGAACTATATTTGGTTTCTTTTCAGCGGCTTCCTGTTGTAGGCGCTTTTTCTCATTTTCACGTTCAAGCTGTTCTTCACGTTCAAGCTGCTGTGCAGCTTCGGCTTCAGAAAATTCGGAATAAAGAGTGAAATAATGGTGAGCATATTGCCCGTAAGCCTCTGCAGTTGTGCGGTCTTTTGTTTTGGTTTCATAGGAAAGAGCTTTATAGTTATCATAAAGCTGTTTTACATTGCCACGTAATTTTCCTGCGGGGCCATAACTATCAATTTGACGTGTTGCCGTTAACGGTTGTTGTGAATGCTTTTGGTTCTGACCCTTACGGCCACCACCTCGTCCGCCTTGATTACGACCACGATTATTCTGTTTATGATTATGTCGGCCCGACCTGTTATTCTGTCGAGAATTTTGATTTGAGTTCATTAAATTTCTTATTACATTAGTAGGCTATCATCGACTAGAAGATCTTATAGATCTTATCTGTCTCAAGCACGGTTATATTTAAGAATTTTGGAATTATTACTGAATTTTTTCCTTCAGTATCCACGCCTTTTTTCTGCGTAAATTGACTTTACCCTGCAAATTCTTAAATGCCAAGGGACTTTTTCATTTATTGTCACAAATTCTTCACTTTTCAATCATTAGGCATCGATCTCGTCTTGCTAAATCTTTGTGAAGTGAGATGTTATTAAACCCTGCAGAGGTGAATATTTCCTTAACATCCAATGCTTGTTTATACCCTATTTCTAATATGATTATGCCTTCTGGGCTAAGAAAAGGTTTAATTTGCTTCGCTATTAACTGGTAATCATTTAATCCGGTAGGGCCGGAAAATAATGCAGTTTCAGGTTCATGGTCCTTGACTTCTGGGGATAAGTCTGCCTTTTCACTTAAACCAATATAGGGCGGATTAGAAATAATGATATCAAACTTCTCATCTGGTTCTAAGTTTTCTGTCCAGTTGCTAATGCAAAAATCGGATCTATTCGTGAGATTCAATCGCTGGGCATTTTCAATAGCAACGGCAAGAGCTTTATGAGAAATGTCCGTCCCAAGTCCAGTGGCATTTGGAAATTCGGACAATAAGGTAAGCAACAAACACCCCGTTCCTGTTCCTAAATCCAGTATTCGTAATTGTTTCTGTTTATTGGAAATTTTTTTCAGAGCAACGTCGATTAAAGTTTCACTATCTGGACGAGGGGTAAGAGTATCTGACGTTACTTTGTAAACTAGGCTCCAAAATTCTTTCTCACCAAATATTTGCGACATAGGAATTCTTTGCTGACGCAAATTTACCAGTTCTATGACATCTAAATATTCGTTATCCGTAATTTGACGGTCTTTATCCAGTGCATAATCAATCGAGGTTAAGCTCAAAGCATGAGAGATCAATAGTTTTGCATCTAATTCCGCCTCAATTATTGAGTGGGCCTTTAATATAGTTTCAACTTCTTTGCTGAGAGTTAAAACTGTTCTCACTTAACCTTCCATAGCGGCAAGTTGTGCGGCTTGATTTTCTGTGATCAAGGCAGTGATAACTTCTTCAAGACCTTCACCCGCGAGTATTTGATCAAGTTTATAAAGGGTGAGGTTAATTCGGTGGTCCGTCATTCGCCCCTGAGGAAAGTTATATGTACGAATGCGCGCCGAGCGATCACCGGAACCAATCTGATCTTTACGGTCAGCAGAACGTTCCGCATCACGCGCTGCTTTTTCTGCGGCGTAAACTCGTGACATCAGAACTTTCATAGCTTTGGCTCTGTTTTTATGTTGGGATTTTTCGTCTTGTTGCTGCACGGTTATCCCTGTGGGAATATGGACAATACGGACCGCACTATCGGTGGTGTTCACAGACTGCCCACCCGGTCCACTGGCGCGAAAAATATCAATGCGCAAGTCTTTATCTTCGAGTTTAATGTCAATCTCTTCCGCTTCAGGCATAACGGCAACTGTGGCCGCCGATGTGTGAATGCGTCCTTGGGTTTCCGTATCCGGGACCCGTTGAACACGGTGACCGCCAGCTTCATATTTGAGCCTGGCATAGGCGCCAGGGCCACTTACAGAAACAATAGCTTCTTTAAAACCACCCGCATCACTGGATGATGTGCTGACCGCTTCAAAACGCCAACCCTGAATTGCCGCGTATTTTTGATACATGCGAAATAAATCACCAGCAAAAAGCGCGGCTTCATCGCCGCCAGTTCCGGCGCGAATTTCAAGCATGGCGTTTTTATCATCATCAACATCTTTTGGCAGAAGCATCAATTGAACTTGATGTTCCATTTCAGGAATTTTTGCTTTCAATTCATATAATTCCAACTCGGCAAGCTCACGCATTTCCGCGTCTGTATCACCATCGGCAATCATTTCAGCAAGGTCTTGAATTTCTGAAATAGCACCGAGGTAATCTTTGGATTTTTTTACAACCGGTGTCAGGTCACTATATTCGCGAGAAATTTTAACAAATTCATTAGAAGATAATGCCTCGCCGCCGGACATTAAATGTTCTAGTTCCTCATGACGGGTAATAAACTGGTCTAGTCTTTCGCGTGGAATCATTTTTCATTTTCCATAATGTATGAGCTTAGTTTATCTAGTGCGACTTCTTCCTGTGTGCCTAAATCAAGGTTTTTTATCATAGCAACACTACGAGAAATTTCATCTTCACCAATAAGAACAGCAAAAATTGCATTTTGCTTATTTGCTCGTTTCATACGTTTACCAACATTGCCTTTATACCCCATATCAACAACGATGCCACTAGTGCGCAAATCATGAGCAATTTTCATGGCAACCGATTGCGAAGCACCACCAACAGGCGTAACAACAACGGGCCTCGGAGGTGTTACCACACTTTCCTGAGATATGAGCTCCGCCATGCGTTCCATTCCGGAAGCCCAGCCAACACCGGCAGTTTTTGGCCCACCCATCATTTCCATCAAGCCATCATAACGACCACCTGCAAGCACTGTACCTTGTGAGCCAAGTTGATCCGTCGTAAATTCAAAGGCAGTATGTGAATAATAATCAAGACCACGAACCAAACGATCATTAATTTCATAGGCGATCCCTAGATCTTCCAGTCCGCCTTTAACTTCAGCAAAGAATTCTTTGGTGGCATCATTATAATATTCACCAATGCGCGGCGCATCTGCAATGAGAAGGCGGTCGCCTTCATCTTTACTATCCAATATTCGCATAGGGTTTTTTTCTAAACGCTTTTGGCTATCTTCGCTGAGCTTTGATTTATAACCTGAAAAGTACTTTACCAATGCTTCACGGTATTGCGCACGACTTTCCGGATCACCCAAACTATTGAGCTCAAGAGTAATATGCTGTGCAATGCCCAGCTCATTTAATAGATCAGAGGCAATTGCCAATACCTCGATGTCGGCTTGTGCTAGTTCAACGACAAGAATTTCAACATCCATTTGGTGAAATTGCCGCATGCGACCCTTTTGTGGGCGCTCATAACGAAATATCGGGCCAAAGCTGTAAAATTTACAAGGCGTGGACTGCTGAAGAGCATTTGACATAAACGCACGGGCAATACCAGCGGTATATTCAGGTCGCAGGGTTATTTGTTCGCCGCCACGGTCTTCAAAAGTATACATTTCTTTCGTTACCACATCGGATGTGTCACCTAATGTTCTTTTGAACGTTTCCGTAAATTCAAAAATTGGCGTGTCAATTTCCTGATGGCCATAACGTTGTGCCA
>JAESUD010000304.1 GCA_016763335.1 Emcibacteraceae bacterium
CCGCTTTGGTTAGATTACGTTTGTTAAAAGCCCCCTCATCAACAATGATAAGACCGCCTTCGCGCAGGCCATCAAGACTAACCATTAATGCCGCCGGGTTCATCGCAACCAGCACGTCCGGTTCATCACCAGCCGTTGACACTTCAACCGAACCAAAATTAATCTGAAATGCCGACACTCCAAATGTCGTGCCGACCGGGGCACGAATTTCAGCAGGAAAGTCAGGAAACGTTGATAAGTCACTACCTTCAAGTGCTGTAACAACGGAAAATTGTGTGCCTGTCAGCTGCATTCCATCGCCACTATCACCGGCAAAACGAACACATACTGTTTCAAGCTCATCTAAATTTTGTGCGGAAGTTTGCACGTTCATTTCTTAATCCTCAAACTTATTAATACCTGTTCTTATATACAGAGAATTTTTAACGGTTACTATTTTAAATTCAATATTTTTATATACAAATGCTATTTTTTCCATTTAATGGAAAAATATATTTTATTTTAACCATATTCGCACGACAAAAGACATTTTATGACCAGCCGATCAACACATAATACTATATCTCTGCACATGTGGCAAATTGCCGTACCATCGATTCTCGCAAACCTTTCCACGCCACTACTCGGTCTGTCGGATAGTTTTATCATGGGCCACTTGCCTGATGAACGATATTTGGCGGCTGTGGCGCTCGGCGCAATGTTTTTTAGCATATTATATAACGGGGTAAATTTCCTTCGCATGGGCACAACCGGTCTTGCGGCACAGGCCCATGGGCGCGGCGACGAGCTTGGCATAAATCAACTATTATTACGCGGATTTATCAGCGCAACGGCTATTGGACTTTTATTTGTCATATTTCAAAATCAGCTGGCAGATTTATTTTTCATGTTTATGGAAGCGGAACAAAATGTTACCTCCCTCACCGCGCAATATTTCACCATTCGCATTTGGGGCGCGCCCTTTGCACTCATGAATTATGTCGCTTCCGGCTGGTTGCTTGGTATGGGCAGGGCAAAAGAAGTGCTTTATATTCACCTTTATATGAATATCAGCAACATTCTGCTTAATTTCTTATTTGTTTATGGCTTTGACATGACCGCCGACGGTGTGGCACTGGGTACTGTGTTATCAGAAAGCACCGCCTTTATTCTTTCCGCTTATTATGTCATGCGCCATAACCGTAAAACTTTTAAATTACCGCTATTATCAACGGAGGTTCTTGACCACATTATGTCGGCCACTGCCTTTAAAACCCTGTTCAGTCTAAACCGCGATATTTTTATCCGTACCATGTGCCTGACTTTAACTTTGGCAAGTTTTATTATCCTGGGAACACGTTTTGGTACAGAAGTCCTTGCCGCCAACGCGGTGTTAATGAATTTACAAAACCTCACGGCATCCGGACTTGATGGTTTTGCACAAGCCGCAGAAGTGCTCGTCGGTAAGGAAATCGGTAAAAAATCAAGAGAGAATCTCAGGAACGCGGTCATCGTTTCCAGCAAATGGGCGATCTTTACCGCCAGCATCTTCACGCTTTTTTACTTCATACTTGGTGAACCGATCATCCACATGCTCACCAGTATCGAAACAATCCGAACAATCGCTTCTGAATATCTGATATGGGTAATTATTCTGCCATTATTGTCAATCTGGAGCTTTCAGTTAGACGGTATTTTCATCGGCGCCACCGCCGGCAGCGCCATGCGCAACGGCATGCTCACTTCCACCATATGTTACGTGATTTGCATATTCACCCTTATTCCGCTTTGGGGTAATCACGGCCTATGGGCATCCTACAGCATATTCCTCGTCATGCGCGCCCTGACATTATTTTATAAATACCCTGAAATTGAAAAACGCGCCATGTGAGGGATTGAATTTTTCCAAATTCTAGGTTATGTTTTCATAACGATGTAAGGGTTCAAATGCTTAAAAAAATTATCACAATTTCCATATTAACATTCTTTTCACACACCGCTTTCGCTGAAGAAGCCGCGGATAAGGCCGAGTTTAAAAAACTTTACGCCGAGTTTAACGAGCTTTTCGCGACACCTACAAACATAAATACGATTATTGATGTCGCCGAAAGAGTATATGGAATTGCCCCCTATGCTTACGGGGAAGACTCGAAACAATATGCAGTTGTCACTTATAATCTAGCGGTTGTTTATGATGAAAAAGGTGGTGATGGAAATCGTTCATTCGGATTGCAAAACACACCAGAAATAAGAGCAATTGAATTATATAAACTATATTTCTCAAGACTTGAAAAACTTGAAACAGAATATAATCAGAGCCACATTGAGCAATATTTGAAGTATATAACCGCTGATGCGAAATATAATAGATTTAGATCAAATGACCGCTCGTCAAGAGAACTGCTCAAAATCGCTCAATCTATCGACCTTCCTGCCGTGGATTTAGCAGAATTATGTTTCACTTTAGGTGATTTGCGAATTGAGGCAAAGCACCGAAACCAATCAAAATATTTTTACCAAACCGCCTATGACGCACTAAAGAGTTCTGATGAAAAAAATCATCAATTACTCGGTAGTTCCGCACAAATATTAGCGAGCTATGAAAGCGCTAGCGGTAATAATTCCAAGGCGGAAACATATTTACTTGAAGCATCATCAGTATTCAATTCACAGCCTGAAATAGATAATGAGAAATTAATGACATTATATGCTGCACTTGAGAGATTATATATTTCTATGGGTAATGATAATGATGCAAAAATTTATAATGAAAAGCTCTTGGAATTAAGCAGTACATCAAAATAAAATCATATAGGGGAACATAAGGCAATGTTAAAAAATATCATAATAATATCATTATTACTCATCACCACCGCAGCAGCAGATCAGGCCGCCGACAAAGCAGAATTCAAACGTCTTTATGCCGAGTTCAGTGAACTATACGCCAATTCAGAAGAACTTGATCCGATTATAGAAGTTGCTGAACAAGTTTATAACTTGGCACAAAATATTTACGGTAAAAGCTCGCAAAATACAGCAGTAGTACTATACAATCTCGCCAGTCTTTATGATGAAAAAGGTTCAAATCAATTAAATGATGCAGAAATAAAAGCCGTTGAACTCTACAAGGTATATTTCAAGATTTTAGATAAGTTAAAAACACCAAAGGATGAAACCTATTTAGATCAATATTTTTCCTTCGTAATCGCTGAAAACAATGCTTTGGGAATTAAATCAAAAAAACTTTACGCCAATAGAGCCATGAAAATCGCCCAAGAGGTTAACCTTCCTCCGCTTAAACTAGCTAATATTGAACACACAATTGCTATAATTAACGTCAACAAAGGTTCAATCAAAAAAGCCAAAACTTTTTTTAATCAATCCAAAGAAAATTATAGTAAAGCAGAAGGTGTAGATCATATCGGTGTTGGTAAAAACTTGTTTTGGCTCGCAAAAATTGATGTAGGTAACGACCAAGACGATGACGCGACAGAGAAATTTTTAAAATCAATTGAAATATTTGATAAAAATGGCTTTAAAGGTAATGATCTTGCTTTAATTTCTCATGCTAACTTAGTGCAGATTTATGAAAAAAGTGGTCAATCCGATAAAGCAACCAAACATTGCATTGCTGCTTCGGTTGAACGACCCGTTGATGTTAACCGCTATTTTATCCCCTTATATCGCGCACAGCCAAAATATCCACGCGGTGCTTTAAATAGCAGCAAGGAAGGATATGTCGTTTTAGAGTTTATAGTCGATGAAAGTGGTTTCACCAAAGATGTTAAAGTAATTGAAAGTTCTAGTAAAGTTTTCGAAAAAGGCAGTCTTGCTGCTGCCAGAAAATATCGTTACGCGCCGACCGTGCGCGACGGAAAATTAATTGCCACAACAGGGGTAAGAGTCAGGGTTGAATACAAAGTTATATAATTAATCATAAGTTGGATTTCAAATATTTTTCTTTAAAATATTTTCATATGCCCCGCTGTAAAAGGCGGTAAACTTGTTGCTATTAAAAACGTAAGAGTAAAAATAATATATATGACGCGTTAGAACATCAAACTCTTATTCGCCATTACAAAACCTAATATTGAAAACTTTACATTTTTACGTTATAATCTACCTGTTCTAAAAAAACGGGGATTTTCGTTCATGTATCGCATTATACTCATACTAAGTATCACGCTTTTCACCGCACCACTGATTGCCGATCAAGCAGCAGACAAAGCCGATTTCAAACGTCTTTATACCGAATTTAATGATCTATTCGCAAATTCAAAAGAACTTGCCCCGATCATTGAAGTTGCGCAAAAGCTTTATATTTTAGCACCCATAGCATACGGAAATAACCACATGAACTCGGCTGTGGTTACTTATAACCTTGCCAGCCTTTATGATGAAAAAGGTGCAGAACTCAAAAACGCTGATGAGCAAAAAGCGTTTCAACTTTATCTTGAATATTTCGCTATTCTTAAAGAACTTGAAGTCCCGCAAGATCAAAACTATCTGGAACAATATATTGCAATGGTGAAGGCAGAATATAATGCCAATACGTTTAGGTCCGATAAAAAATATGCGAGGACCGCTATCAAGCTTGCCAAAAAACTTGAAATGTCTGATTTAGAACTGGCGAACCTTCATTATTTAATCGGTAATTTTTGTTATAAAAATTCGAATGTTAATGACGCGAAAAAACTATTTCAACAAGCACAGACATACTACCAAAATGCGTTAGGTGCTGAAGATTATAAAGTTGCGGAAATGAATTTTTATATCGCGCGAATAGACCTGAGCAAAGATCGCCATAAGGCCGCCGAAAAAAGTTTCCTTAAAGTAATTGAAATCCTTGACGACAAACAAGATGACAATGCCAAGGCCATGGTGCTTATATCCCATACTTCTCTGGTTAGGCTTTATAGCGAAATTGGTGAAGTGGATAATGCAACACCGCACTGTATCGCCTATGCAATGAAAAGCCCGGCAAACATAAACCGTCGCCGCATACCGCTTTTTGAAGACAAACCAAAATTTCCGAACTTCTTAAAAAGAAAAAATATTGGAGCAGAAGCCTCCGTAGTGGTCGAATATGATGTGGATGCAAACGGCTTTACGACCAACATCACAATTCATGAAGCACATAATGAAAAAATTAAAAAAGCAGCGATTAAAGCCATCAAAAAATACCGCTACGCGCCCATCATCCGCGACGGAAAACCTGCTGGTATCCAAGGCTTTCAAATGACCTTCAGCTACCGAAGAATTTGATAAAAATTATTAACCTTTGTTGCATAAATTGATATTCTCACGAATATAATAAACCTCCACATAATCCAAATATTGAAAATTCTACATTTTTACGATATAATCTTGCTGTTGTAAAAAAACTGGGGTTTTCATTCATGTACCGCATTATACTCATACTAAGTATCACGCTTTTCACCGCACCGTTGTTTGCTGATGAAGCAGAAGACAAAGCAGAATTCAAACGCCTTTATGCCAAGTTTAATGAACTATACGCCAATTCAGAAGAACTTGACCCAATTATAGAAGTCGGCGAAAAGTTATATGCCTTGGCCCCCTCAGTTTACGGCAAAAATTCGAAAAACACTGCTAACATAATTTATAACCTTGCAACACTCTATGATGAAAAAGGTGGCCGCAATTATTATTCAAGAAATGAAAAAAAAGCCAGCGCCCTCTATAAAGAATATTTTATCATTCAAAAACATTTAAACATCCCAGAAGATAAGCAGTTTTTTGAACGATATCTACAATTTGTATTAGCCGATTTTAATGCATACGCTTTTGAACCTAATATTTCATACTCGAAAAAAATATTAAAAATAGCCGATAACATCAACTTACCAGATATCGAAAAAGCCAACCTTGAATATTTAATAGGAATTATGAGGGCAAACAGCCGTCAACCGCTTGCTGCACGAAAGCTGCTCGAAAGTTCTAAGTCCAGATATGTAAATCATTACGGTGAAAAAAATATTTCTGTTGCCCGTATTTATTTTTGGTTGGGTAAAGTAGGAATGGTGCTTGGTAATTCCCGCAATGCAGAAGAAAACTTCATAAAAGCCCTGGATATATTTGAAGTAAATGACCAATTGAATGATGATTTAATATTATCCTGCCATGCATTTCTTGTCGAACTTTATGAAAAAACGGGAAAAACTGAAAAAGCAACCTTTCACAGCAGGGCCGTTGCCGTTGAACGGCCAGTAGGCTTTGATCGTTTCATTACCCCTCTCTATAGAAAGAACCCGGAATTCCCACCCAAATCACGTGTTAAGGGGATGTTTGCATCAGTTGAAATGGAATTTAATGTAGATGTGAACGGCTTTCCAAAAGATATCAAAATTCTAAAATCTTCAAACAGTATGTTTAATAAAACCAGCATAAAATCACTGGGAAAATCACGTTTCGCCCCCAGCATAAAAGATGGAAATTTTATAGAAACCAAAGGCGTCAAACATAAATATACATATTCTATTCAGTAATCCCCGATTAGGCATAAAAATGACAATTCGTTTTATCATATTCACTTTACTTCTAGCTTCACAAGCTATGGCAGATAAAGCACCAAAAAAGGCAGAGTTTGAACAGCTTTATGCCAAGTTTAATGAACTTTATGCCAATTCTAATGATATTGATCCGGTTATCATAATTGCTGAAAAACTTTATAAACTTGCACCGCGTGTCTACGGTAAGAAATCAGAGGAATATGTAATAATTATCTACAACTTAGCGACCCTTTATGATGAAAAAGGTGGCGATGGTGACAATAAAAATGAAAAAAAAGCAGCAGATTTATATCTAAAATATTTCCGCATACAAAATTCAAAAAAAGTAAAAAAAGACCAATTTTATTTAGACCAATATATTCCATATATGTTTGCCTATTATCATTCCCATCCAAGATACGCAAAAAATTCCATTGCAACAAATATGTTGGATATTGCCTATTCATTGGACCTTCCTAATCTC
This sequence comes from Emcibacteraceae bacterium, assembly GCA_016763335.1. Taxonomy (GTDB): domain Bacteria; phylum Pseudomonadota; class Alphaproteobacteria; order Sphingomonadales; family Emcibacteraceae; genus Pseudemcibacter. The sequence goes on from JAESUD010000304.1 coordinate 6,973, forward strand.
GACCTAGCAAATCTTGAATATTATGCGGCGGCTATAATTTCCGAATATGTAAAAATTGATTATGCAATCCCTCATTACGAAAAAGCATTATTATTATACGAGAAACAATTTGGACAAAATCATTTTAAAGTGGGCGAATTAAATCTCATTTTAGGGAAGGTTGACCTAGGCTTTCAAAGAACGGAAATGGGTATAACCAGGTTATTAAAAGCGGCAAATTCTTTTGAACAGTCCGAAGAAGATAGTGAAAGTTTAAAAATAAACACTTACTCAATTCTGGCTCAACATTATGTGAACATTAATAAAATTGAAGAAGCAACTAGATACGCAAAACTTGTCCAGAAATTAACTCCAGACAATATAATCAATGACGACGGCATAACACCTCTTACACGAGTACCTCCAAATTATCCAAAATTAGCGATGGAGAAAGGCATTTCCGGCTTTGTCACCGTTGTATTCACAATAAATAAAGACGGGCAAACTAAGGATGTTAGAGCAACCGAATATTCAAATGAAATATTTGTAAATAACGCTGTAAAAGCCGCATCAAAATATATCTATTCTCCACTAGAAAAAGATGGTCAACCAGCAGAAATCCGAGATGTAAAAGTCAGGATAGATTTTCAAATTGCAGGAAAGAACGGCCAATTTGGCAAGTACTATAACAGAATACCAAGAAAAATTATGAACCAATTAATCTTAAAACAACATATGTCAACACCATTCAACGGAAAGCCTTTTAATTAACTATGAACCGCGACATATCAAAGGCAGTGAAACGGAACAAGTGCAACTTTTGTAAAAACAAAGGCGTTAAGAATGAATATAAATATACTATTCAATAGTCCACTATTAGGTATAAAAATGATAATTCGGCTTATCATATTTCTATGTCTATTAGCCCCCTTATCCGCCCAAGCTGATGAGGCTTCTGATGTTGCCGCATTCAATACTGTATATGGCGAATATCTAGATCTTGTGAATACGTCAAAAGACCTAGATGCCGCGATCATATCCGCTGAAAAGGTTTATAAACTGGCACCGCGAATATATAGCAAAAAATCATTTGAATATGCAGTAATTACATATAATTTGGCAAACCTCCATGATGAAAAAGGCAGTATTTTTGAAAATGAAAATGAAAAAAGAGCGTTAAAGCTATACCGGGATTATTTTAAAATAATTGATAAATTGAAGATCCCACAGGATCTTGATTATATTGATAAATATTTCGCATATACCACAACAGCCCATAACATAGACAGCGATAACGTAAGCAAACGCCATGAAAAAAAGCTCATAAAAATAGCTAAAAACCTTAATCTTGCCGACGAAACAAAAGCCGCCCTCAACTTTAAACTAGGCAAACTTAAAATAAGATCACAACCTAGCAAAAACGCGGCCAAATATTTTAATTCAGCACACAAATTATACCTGTCAGCGCACGGTCCCGATCATTTGAAAGTCGCTGACGCATTATTCTGGTTGGGAATAATTCAAACATCTAAAGAAAATGATGAGAACGCAAACAAATACTATCTGGAAACCCTCAGGATTTATGAACTAAACTTGAAGGATGATACTGACCTTCCAATCTCCACACATGTTTTTTTGGTAAACTTATACGAGACCGTTGGGAAAACAGAAGAAGCGACAAAACATGTCCTTGCTACGGCGGTTCCTGATAGTGATGATACCCGATACATAAGACCACTTTATCAAGCCCCCTTGGTCATGCCCAAAGACATCCCCAATGAAATAGAATCTTATAAAGTCGTTCTTAACTTCACGGTTGATAAGGCCGGGCATACTAAAAACATTATAGTTACAGAAACCGATGACGTTCTTTTTAATGAAAATAGCATAGCCTCTCTTAAGAAATTTAGATTTACACCAACGATTAAAAATGATCAATTAATTGAGAAAAATGACGTATCGCTCACAATGAATTATTACACGTTGTCCAGATACCTACCGCCTCGCAGGCTATTCGATCCTAGTTCCGTATGGTTCCAGTGAAAATTTTACCATCCCGAAAATAGCAAGACAGAATCAACAATAGAAACTATCGTAAATATCCTAGTATTGAAAAAATAATATTATGGCCTTATAATCTGCCTGTTGTAAAAAAATCGGGGTTTTCTTTCATGTATCGTATAATTCTCATATTCAGCATCACGCTTTTCGCCGCACCACTGATTGCTGACGAAGCAACAGACAAGGCCGAATTTAAGCGCCTTTATGCGGAATTTAATGATCTTTATGCTAATTCAGAAAATATTAATCCGATAATTGACGTTGGTAAACAGCTTTATATCCTTGCTCCCAAAGCTTACGGCAAAAATCATAGCAATACGGCTGTCGTCACCTATAACCTTGCCAAACTTTATAATGAAAAAAGTAACGGTAGAGATCATTCCCTCGAAGTAATGGCAAGTGACTTATATAAAAAATATTTCAAAATTCTTAAAAAAAACAAAACCCCTATAAATGGCGAATATATTGACCATTATATGGCTTTCGTTACTACCTCACGTAGGCTCAATGGCGTTAAGTTAAAAGACAGGTATTTGAATAAATTAATTTCCATGTCTACATCAAATTTGATTTCTGAAGTAAAGAGAGCCGAAACTGAACATTTCGTTGCTAATCAACGTTTTCTTAGAGGTAATGAAAAAAAAGCATTGAAATTATTCACGCAATCAAAAGAACGCTATATCGCCGCTATAGGTAAAAACAACCTTATGGTGGCTAATGCTGCTACAAGCGAAGCATTAATCTATTTCAACAATAAAAAATACACAGAAGCACAATCTACATATTTGCAAGCAATTGAAATTTATGAAAGTTTAAACCCTATAAATGAAAACTTACTTGCTAATGCACATAAAAACCTCGCACGACTTTATGTAGAAACAGATAAATATGATCTTGCCGCATATCATGGAGAACAAGTCATCAAATTTGCAGATGATCCGCAGGAAATGTTTTTACCAATTGTAAGAGTAACGCCACTTTATCCTGGGTACGCAAGAACTTACGGTATAAACGGCTTCGTGGTGTTAGAGATTACAATAGATACGGAAGGGCGAACCAAAAACATTATCATTACTTATGCCTCTTCTAAAACATTTGAAAAAAGTGCCATCAAAGCCGTGGAAAAATTCCGATATATCCCTAGGCTCAAAGACGACAAACGAATAGAGGTCCACAATGTTAATGTACAAATGAGTTTTAATATCGGTGAGAGAAAAGCATTTACAATGAAAGCAATAAAGTAATAGGAACCTAATGCTCAAAAAAACACTACTCATTTTAACTTTATTAATCTCACCAGCTTATTCTGATGAGACAGCGGATAAGGCCGAGTTCAAACACCTATATGCGGAATTTAATAAACTATATGCCAACTCAGGTGATATTGAGCCTTTAATTAAAATGGGTGAAAAACTTTATAAACTTGCGCCGAATGTTTACGGAGAAAATTCGCAAAACATGGCTGTCGTCACTTATAATCTCGCTAGCCTTTATGATAAAAAGGGCGGTGAAACAGCGTCAGACGAAGAAAAAAAAGCATTGCGTTTATATAAAAAATATTTTTATTTACTTGAACAATTAGATGCGGCGAAAAATAAAAATTACATAACACAATACTCAAATTATGTTCAAACCCATTTTAATGTAAACAATTTGAAATCAGACAATAACTTTTCAAACCAATTTCTTGAAGTTGCTCAAAATATTGATTTATCAAGCATCGAATATGCCAATTTGGAATATATGGTCGCTATAAAACGAACAACTAATGGCAAAACTAAAGATGTCGAAAAATTACTTAACAATGTCTATAATCAATTTTTAAAAGAATATGGTGAAAAAGACATAAAGGTTGGTAATGTCTTGTATTGGCTTGCTCAAAATAATGTAAAAAATAAAAATCCTGAACAAGCAATTTCCAATTACAACAAGTTTATTGATATTTACTCATCCATCGAAGACCCAGATAAAATTACATTACTTAAAAATGCTCGATTACGCCTTTACGAAATTTTTTTCTTACTGAGGAACCATCAAAAGAAAGTTGAGCAGTTTGCCGAATTCGCAAAGTTACATTCGCTTGAACGCGGCAAAACCTATAACAAAGGCGATCCTAATGAATATGCACCCATAATACGGCAAGTACCAAAATACCCATATAATGCACTTCAAAGTCAAATTGAAGGATTTGTAATTCTTTCTCTTACAGTGAAGGCCGATGGTACGACTAAAAACATCAATGCTTTATTCTCA
>JAESUD010000305.1 GCA_016763335.1 Emcibacteraceae bacterium
AGCAGCGGCCTCAAACATTTCACGGGCTGTGTTTTTGGCTTTGCAGCTAGAAATTATCACACTTAATGTGATGATAAGAATTATTTTAAATGAATTAAACATAGTGTCCTCCCGTTAATAAGGCGCGAGTTTAACAAGGGACACTGAATTGGCAATGGGTAATTGACAATAGATTGCATTAATTCAGCAATAATTTTATTTTATTGATAGGTTCCTATGATCCTGAAAGCACTTCGACGCGAACCTTAGTAATGCCGTTTTTTATGAAGTCCAGTTCTTTTGCTGCAGCATAGGAGACATCGATGATGCGGCCTTTTATAAACGGTCCGCGGTCATTGACGCGTAAAATGATAGACTTGTTATTTTCTAAATTAGTAACGCGGACGCAACTTGGTAATGGTAATGTTGTGTGGGCGGCGCTCATGGCATTCATGTTGAATGTTTCGCCGTTGGCGGTCATTTTACCATGATGATTTTTACCATAATAGGATGCGGTACCAACCATGTTATAATCCGGTTCATGTTTTGGTACATAACGCACACCACCGATCACATATGACCGACCGACCTTACCATTTGTAACATTACACGTTGAGGCCGTTGCTTGTTGTTCAGGTGGTGTGGGCTTGTCGGCTGTTACATTTGGGTGTTGTTCAGTTGTTGTTGAACGTGTGATAGCCATATCCGGCGTGCTTGCACAAGCAGTGAGAATAGAAGCTGATATTAAGAGCAATATGCTATGGTTTAGTTTCATCACTGTATTAAAGCAGGCTAATCTTAAATAGCGGTTAATTGATCATTAAATTTGATATATTTATTGACGAATGAGTTTGTCCCAAAACGGGACTGCGTTCTCTATTTTGTAAAGTTTTTTTACATTGCTATAATGCCAGTAATATAGATTGTTGCTATCCATTTGTAATGAATGCAATATTTTTAATGGCATAAATCTTGCACATATGCGGAAGGTTAAAAATAAAAATTTGGGCATTATATAAAAATTTGGGCAATCTAAATGATAAATAAACTTTTAACGGTTTTGGGGATGGTAATCTGTTTTGGCGTAAGCGCGTCTCATGCTGCGATATTTGACTTTGAAGTGCGTCTTGGGGGGCTGGCTTATTATGATCCTGATCTTGATATTACATGGCTTGCCGATGCAACAAGCAACGGTAACAGCGGAAACTGGATTTCGCAAACAAACAGCATTGAAAACACATTGAATGTTGCCGGTATAACAGGATGGCGTTTACCGACGGCTGGATCAACACCGTTGAGTTGCCCTGGTGATGGATGTCTAAGTAATGAAATGGGTTATATGTTTCACGACCGCGAGATAAACAGTGGTGATATGTATGTTTTTAACAGCATACAAGCAGATTGGTATTATAGCTCATCAGCGGTGGGCAATGATGTGTGGTTATTTAATTTGCTAACCGGTGAACAGCAACTGCTTGGTAAAAACACACCGGCGAGCCAATTCCTTGCTTTTACATGGGCCGTTCATGATGGTGATGTCGAGGCGGTAATTGCCACGCCACTTCCGGCGGCTGTTTGGATGTTTGGTTCTGCGGTAGTGGGCTTTTTCGGGTTTAGACGCCGTAAGAAAGCACTGGCTCACTTATAAGTACCTAGTCAGATATGTGTCGGCATGCTGGCAGAATGATGGTGGCCGTTGTACCAACATCAACTTCACTGACGAGAATAAATCTGCCGCCATGCAGTTCAACCAGCTTTAACACAATTGGAAGGCCAAGTCCGGTTCCCTCATCATTAAGTTCGTGGTTACCCTGGTTTTGTTCAAACGGATGAAGCACGTGGTCAATCCTGTCTGCCGGGATGCCGATACCATTATCCATGACGGCTATCTTCACATCTTTATTGGGTTCAATGCTGACATTGATACTTACTGTGCCGTTATTATCGACAAATTTTACTGAATTTGATAATAAATTGATGATCACGCGTTTTATGGCAATTTGATCGCCGTATATATTAATTGATTTCTCGCCTTTATAGGTGATTGTTACAGATTTTTGGCGGAAGTTTTCTTCAAGCATTTTGACCGAGGATGTAATACAATTATCCAAAGAGAATTTTTCTTCATCTAGATCCCATTTACCGGCTTCAATTTTTGAGAGATCAAGAATATCTTTGATAACAATGGCTAAATGTTCACCGCTATTTTTAATATCGGTGAGATATTCTTTGTGTTTTTCAGAAACGAGTTTGCCGCCGATGCCGAGCATTATGGCTTCGGAAAAGCCAATGATTGCATTGAGCGGCGTTCTTATTTCATGGCTCATATTAGCTAGGAATGCTGATTTGGCATCATTTGCGTCTTCGGCAACTCTCTGAGCATGGATGAGGTCTATTTCCAATTTACGTCTTCGTAATATTTCTTTACGCAAACTGTAATTCCATAAAAGAATGACCATTAGCACCATTAATGCCCCGATGATAATATTGCGAATGAAGTCAGTATCAATTTTATTCTCAACTCTGAGGGATTGCCATTTATGGGCAATTTCGGTTTTTTCGAGTTCGGTAATTGATGCCATAGCCTTGATCATTGCGCTGGCGAGTAGGGGATGTTTTTTACTAATAGCAAAAACGGTATCACCGGAATAATTGGTTTGTCCGGTAACGATTATATTGGCATAACCATTGCGTGAAATATGATATGAAGTGGTTAGAATATCACCGATATAAGCATCCACTTCGCCGGTAGAAAGCATGCGCATTGCTTCGTTGATCGTATCGACTTGAACTTTGTTAAGGGACGGGTAATCAGCATTTACCCATTTATTGATTGTATATCCTTTTATCTGGGCAACTCTTCTGTCGGCAATGCCTGATATATTTCCGAAGATGGGTGAATCATTGCGAGAGAAAATCATATGGGCTGCTTTTAAATAGCTGCCAGTCAAATAAAACTGTTCTTCCCGTTCAAGGGTGGGGGCTATGGCTGAAATGACTTGTGTTGTCCCAGCAACTAATTGCTCTATGCCTTCATCAAGACTGGTATTACCGACCCATTTGAACTGAATATTAAGTTTTTTAGCAATGATATTTAGGAAGTCCCCGGCGATGCCATCGATTTCATCATCTTCACCGATAAATTCAATAGGTGATAAATTTGGGTCGGTTGATGTTGAAATGACATTATGGCTACTGAGCCAGTCTAACTCTTCGGCGGTCAAATTTAAGCTAGTATCAACTTGTTGATATGTTAGCCATTTTTGTGAAATTGTTTGAAATTCCATCGGGGTTATAATTGCTTTTGCTTTTTCGAGAATATTAAGCAGAATTTGATTGCTCTTATGTATACCGATACGGTGATCATACCTATCTCTCACAACAAGAGGATTACCACCGATAATCTCTAGCCCAGGGATAAAGTTTTGGACGATTGAATAGTTAATAGAAATAAGAGAATTGGTAAATATATCAATTTTTGATGATGATAGGGCGAACAGTGCGTCAGTAATCGTTTCAAATTTTACCAGTTCAAGGTTAGGTCGTTTAATTTTGTAAAGGTCTTCTAATGTAGAACCGCTAACCACCCCAACTCTTTTATCCTTTAGGTCACTAAGACCATTAAGGCGCGGCGAGCCAATTCGCCCCATGCTTACCGACGGTACCGTGAGATAGGGGCTTGAAAATTGTGTATATTTTTTTCTGGTAGGGTTTTCAAGGACACTATGAATGATATCAATGTCTTTGTTTTTAAATTTTTCTAACAGATTAGCCCATGAATTGTCGCTTATATAGTTAATTTTTAAGCCGACTTTGGATGATAACAAATTAAGATAATCAATGCCAAAACCTGCCGGTCTGCCGTTACGTAAAAAATCAAAGGGCGGTCGGTTAAATCTGTTACTTGCAGTTAGTATAGGGTGAGAAGAAATCCATGCGCGTTCTTCGGCTGTTAAATCAATGTCTTTTGATTGAATAGTTATTTGATCTGTTTGCCATGTTTTTTCAATTTTTTGAAACTCGTCATCTGTAACAGCGTCCATACCCTTTTGAAGAATATCTCTTAATATTGGCATGTTTTTATGGGATGCCAGTCGGTGTTCTTCTATTGATTGTTGTCCAAATAGATGACTGCCGCCAATGTCTTCTAACCCGGTTATGAAATTTTGCAGGATGTAATATTTTATGGTGAATTCGGAGCCGCTAAAGACGTCAATCTCACTATTAGCTAAGGCATCAAGGGCTTCTGGTACGGTGCCATATTCCAAAATGTGAATTTGTGGATATGTTGTATTGAAGTAATTTGAAAGCTGGGACCCTTTAATGCTTCCTATTTTTTTTAACTCAAGATCAACTATATTGTTAATTTTTGAGGAACCTGTTTTAGCGAAATTAGCCGTTGGGGAATTATGATAAATTTTTGTAAAATTTAAAAATTCATCACGGATATCATTCCGTGAGACACTATGAAACAGGTCTGTTTCATTTCGTGTAACCTGTTCCATGGCCTTGGTCCAGCTTGTCGGTTCTGTAAAGTTGATTTTTAAACCAACCTTTTTGGCAACCAGCAACAGGTAATCAATTGAAAATCCGGCTGGCTTGTCGTCTTTAGTAAAATTATAAGGTACATAATGACCGACATTTGACGAGGTGACGACCGGGTGATCGGCGATCCATGCTCTTTCTTCGGCGGTTAATTTAATGTTATCATCGGATGATTGTGTATTGCCTATATGAGCAAATGAAACCAGAAACGCTGATAAAAGTATCAACCTTGATAGTGATCGTAAAAGAGTAGCAAAAATTTGATTTTTTATATACATGCGTGTGAAAGAACCAATATTCTATATATTTCCCTTACATAATATATGATACTAATGATTATTAGATGGTTAATTTCTATTAAATAAAAGGATTTAATGAAAATATACTTATGTTAATTCTTTTAACCAGACCGTAAAATCGCAAGGACAGGCAAAATGGTCTTTTCTTTCGGGATATAAACTTTCAAAGGGGACGGGTTTGTTCGGGATATACCCACGGCGAGAATACCATTTTTTCAAAAATTCCTTGCTCGGGTTCACCCATTCGTGCGGGGTTAATAGTTCTAACCTAATGGTTTTATAACCGGCATTTAGGGCGTGATCCTCGACTATGTCCACAAGCTGACGACCGATCCCTTTGTTACGGTGGTCAGGGTCGGCGACGAGCATGCCAAATTCGAATGTGTGCTCATCAACTTCACCAATTTTAACGGAGCCAACAATTTCGCCTTCATAGTCGGCCAGATATAATTTTCCGTTCTTTAAAAAATCTTCAATATCGGGTGCATTGGCGCGTCCGCCTTCAATGGCCCACATGCCTTTTTCCGCTTGATCGTAAACTTGGTTGATCAGGCTGACTAGACGATTGATTGTTTGCGTGTTTGCGTCGTTGGTGTTTGAACGTCTTATGGTGATGTTTGTCATAATTTTATTATCTCATTTTTTTATTTGGCCATATTAATATGCATTTGAATAGACGTTTGTCCACATTAAATACGAAGAGAATTGTTGCATCAGGCGATGATTATTGATTAGAGTAAATCTTTATAAAATAACGAAATGAGGGTGGGATAATGAGGAAAGTTTTCTTAAACGTAATCATTGCTGTTTTTGCTTTACCATTAATGGCGCAGGCGCAGAAGAGCAATTTTGACTATCTGGATATTTTTGAGCTTGAATATGTTGGTGATCCGCAGTTTTCGGCGGACGGTTCGCAAATTGTTTATGTGCGAACCTTCATGGATATTATGAAAGACCGCAAGCGTTCCAATCTTTGGCAAATTGATAGTGATGGTAAAAATCATCGACCGATCACCACAGGGCTTAATAATAACGCCAACCCGCGCTTTTCACCGGATGGTAGCAAGCTTGCCTATACATCAAATGAAAGCGGCAAAACACAAATTTTAATACGGTTTCTTGATACGGGGCAGACATTTGAGGGGGCACAACTGCAAAATGGGGCGGCGCGTCTGACATGGTCGCTGGATAGTAAGTTTCTTGCCTTTAATGCATTTGTACCGGGTAAGGATAAAACCTATGCGCCGCTGCCCAAAGCACCGAAGGGTGCCGAATGGGCGAAAAAAGCCATATATATTGAAGAACTGCAATTTAGAAATGACGGGCGCGGGTTTGTTAAACCAGGCAATACACATATTTTTATTGTGCCGGCCATGGGCGGAACACCACGGCAATTAACAACTGGCGAGTTTAACCATACATCGGGACTTAGCTGGGCAGCGGACGGGTCGAAAATTTATTTTTCAGCAAACCGTCACAACGACCATAAACTGGAAACAAGAAATTCAGAGATTTATTCAGTTGATGTGGCTTCCGGAAACTTAATGGTGCTAACGGATAGGTTTGGCCCTGATAGCAACCCGAACGTTTCACCGGACGGTAGCATGATCGCCTATAGCGGATCAGATGATAAACGCATGGGGTATCATAATAACGTACTTTATGTGATGAATGTGGACGGGTCGGATAAAAAGATACTAACCGAAGACCTTGACCGATCTATTGGCACATTTCACTGGGTTTCAAATGATCAGATATATTTTCAATATGATGATCTTGGATCAACTAAAGTGGCAAAGGTTGATTTAAGCGGAGCAGTTTCGGATATCACAAGCGGTATCAGCGGTACTTCATTTGGAAGGCCATATTCATCGGGTACATTTAATGTTAATGCAGACGGGTTAATCGCCATGACCTATGCGGATGCAATGGACCAAGCCAATATAGGTGTGACAAATGGCGGCGATGTAACACAAATTACCGATGTTAACGATGAACTTCTTAGTCATAGAAAATTGGGAGCGGTTGAAGAAATTTGGTATAAATCAAGCCATGACGGCCAAGATATTCAGGGCTGGTTGGTAACACCAACGGATTTTGACCCGAGTAAAAAATATCCCTTGATACTTGAAATTCACGGTGGACCGTTTGCAGCATATGGGCCACATTTTGCAGCGGAAATTCAGTTAATGGCAAATGCGGGTTATATGGTTCTTTATACCAATCCGCGGGGGTCAACCAGTTATGGTTATGATTTTGCTAATCTTATTCATCATAACTATCCCGGTAATGACTATGACGATTTGATGAGCGGCGTTGATCATGTGATCGGGCTTGGTAATGTTGATGTGGATAAATTATATGTTACTGGCGGCAGTGGCGGCGGCGTGCTTAGTTCATGGATTATCGGTAAAACTGACCGCTTCAAGGCGGCAGTGGTGGCTAAACCCGTTATAAACTGGACCAGTTTTACGCTTTATTCTGATATGTCACTGGCATCGGCAAAGTCTTGGTTTGGATCAATGCCGTGGGATGATCAGGAAAATTACTGGCGCCGTTCACCGCTATCATTGGTGGGCAATGTTAAAACACCGACTATGTTACTGACAGGTGAGCTTGATATGCGCACCCCAATGCCGGAAAGCGAACAATATTATCAAGCGCTTAAAATACAGGATGTGGAAGCGGCACTGGTGCGTATTCCCGGTTCGTACCACGGAATTACGGCGCGCCCGAGCAACCTGATTACCAAGGTTCAGCATGTTATCAAATGGTTTGATGAGCATTAAAGCCGCATATGACATATTTTAAGAAAATTGGAGAGCCGCCAGTCGTGACGAAAAATGCCATGGCGGCAACGTCGCACCCTTTATCAACAGA
>JAESUD010000306.1 GCA_016763335.1 Emcibacteraceae bacterium
ATAAGGTGAAAAGTGTTATATATTAGTTGGTTAACTAAAAAAATGGAGGAGAGGAAGGGATTCGAACCCTCGAAAGCTTGCGCTTTACACGCTTTCCAAGCGTGCGCCTTAAACCACTCGGCCACCTCTCCTTATATGCACGTTTGCAGGCGCAATATAACGTCCTTTTAATAAGACGCAAGTAAAGAGATGTGAAATGAGGGGCTTTTTTACGTTTCGTTCTTTTAATGGTCACAAAGTCGGGTTACAGTTGTGAGAAACAATTGGAGACATTTATGATCATTGGCCGTTTGTTGGCATATATTTTTTTATGCCTGATGATTATGGTGCTAGGCGCTGAGGGACTTAAACTGTTAGAAGGAAATAATGGTGGCTGGATTCCAGTATCACAGGTTATTGATTTTATAAGTTCAACGGATCTCTCCCGATTAGTGTCTAGAATCAATGACAATGGGGAAAGCAGCATAGGGAAGAACATACTTGTTTTTTTGCTTAGTTCTTCTGCTTTTTTAGGCCTTATGTTTCTATCGGGTATATTATTTTTTCTATCGAGAAATAAAAATCGTTAAAGTCGGAAGGTTTCTTGGATAATATGACTTTATTGGCTAAGAAAAGCTTGACATTATGCCCAACTTTAACGATAACACACTGTTTTTGAGATTCAAGACACTTAAATGAGTCTTTATAGAAGTTAGGATAAGAAAATGGCTGTTCCAAAAAGGAAAGTATCACCACATCGTCGTGGTAATCGTCGCTCACATGATAGTTTGAGTGTAGACACATATGTGGAAGATCAAGAAAGCGGCGAACTTCGTCGTCGTCACCATATTGACCTGAGCTCAGGAAAATATCGTGGTCGTCAAATTCTTGAGCCAAACGATGGTTAAGTATCGACATTAAATCGAATTTTAAAACCCGGCTGTTGTTTCAGCCGGGTTTTTTAATGGGTGAATAGAATTTGTAATTTAGTGAAATTACTTATCGTTACCCATTTTAAGGGCGGCGATAAAGGCTTCGTGCGGAATTTCCACTTTGCCATAAAGGCGCATTTTCTTTTTGCCTTTTTTCTGTTTTTCAAGAAGTTTTCGTTTGCGGCTAATATCACCGCCGTAACATTTTGCTGTCACATCTTTGCGCATGGCACTAATGGTTTCGCGGGCAATGACCTTGCCACCAATTGCGGCTTGAATCGGAATTTTAAATAGCATGCGCGGGATGAGGTCTTTAAGACGTTCACAAAGTGCCCGCCCTCTATATTCTGCCTGGGAACGATGAACCATCATGCTGAGCGCATCGACAGGCTCGGCATTTACCAATATGGAAAGCTTCACAAGGTCACCTTCACGGTAACCATCCATTTGATAGTCAAAGCTAGCATAACCACGAGAAAGTGATTTAAGTTTATCATAAAAGTCATAAACAACTTCGTTCAGTGGCAGCCTATAAACGACCATAGCCCGATCACCGGCGTAAGTGAGGTCAACTTGTTCGCCGCGCTTTTCCTGACACAGCTTTAGAACGGCACCTAGATATTCATCGGGGACTAATATGGTCGCTTTAATCCATGGCTCTTCCATATGGTCGATATAGACGACGTCGGGCATGTCGGCGGGATTATGAATTTCTTGCACGGTGCCTTTGTTGAGATGAATTTTATAAATCACACTAGGCGAAGTGGTGATAATGTCGAGGTCAAACTCTCTAATCAGGCGTTCCTGGATTATTTCCAAATGAAGCATGCCGAGGAAGCCACAACGGAAGCCATAACCAAGGGCAGTTGATGTTTCGGTTTCAAATTCAAAACTGGCATCATTAAGTCTAAGTTTATACATGCTTTCCCGAAGGACTTCAAAATCAGCAGCATCAGCAGGGAAAAGACCGCAAAATACGACGCTTTGCACTGGTTTGAACCCGGGAAGGGCTTCTTTAGTCTCATTTTTAAATTCGGTAATTGTATCGCCGACATGCGTATGTGAAACTTCCTTGATGGACGCGGTGAAGAAACCAACTTCCCCGGGACCAAGTTCGCCAACAAGGTTTTCTTTAGGCTCAAAAACACCGACCCGGTCAATAAGGTGCTCGGTATCAGCCGCCATCATTTTAACGCGCATGCCTTTTTTAAGGGTGCCGTCAATGATGCGTACCAGAACCATAACACCAAGATAAGTATCATACCAACTATCAACCAGTAGGGCCTTAAGAGGCGCATTCACGTCACCTTCGGGCGCAGGGAGAATGTTAACGATACTTTCAAGTAATTCTTCAATGCCAACGCCGGTTTTGGCCGAGACGCTAATGGCACCAGACGCATCAATGCCGATGACATCTTCGATTTGGGTGCGGACTTGTTCTGGCTCGGCGGCGGGTAGATCAATTTTATTGAGGACCGGGACAATTTCATGGTTATTATCAATTGCCTGATAAACGTTGGCCAATGTTTGTGCTTCGACGCCCTGACTTGCATCGACGACAAGGATTGAACCTTCGCAGGCATATAGACAGCGGCTAACTTCATAAGCGAAATCAACATGGCCGGGTGTGTCCATTAAATTTAGGATGTATTTTTCACCATTTTGGGCATTATATTCGAGACGCACGGTTTGTGCTTTAATGGTAATTCCGCGTTCACGCTCGATATCCATATTATCGAGAACTTGTTCCTTCATTTCTCGGCTGCTTAGTCCGCCGCAAAATTGAATGAGGCGGTCAGCCAGCGTTGATTTGCCGTGATCAATATGGGCAATGATGGAAAAGTTTCTAATATGTGATAAGTCAGTCATGACAGGGCTTTTATCATTAGCCCCCCCAACATACAAGACTGTGTAGTGATTATTTTATTTCTGAAGGTTTATAGGCAAGGAAACGCCATGCTTTTACGTGGCCATCTTTCATGGTTTTTGATCTGAGCATCCAATATTCTGCTTCTTTGATCATTCTTTGGATCATGTCAGAGTTATCTTCATCTTGATCGGCTAGAGATTGTATTACTTTATCAGCGCCCATCCAGCTTTGCGCAATCATATCTATGTAAGTGTCTGTTATGTCTTCGTTAACGCGTAACAAAAATCCGCAATCAGTCAGGAGTTTCTCCATAATATCAACGGGAATGGGAAACGGTTGACTGGGTTCTAGGCGTAGCCATTTTTGCACATCTTTATTATTAAGAGCATCAACACCACTAAGCATATAATCATTAATTAAAAACAAGCCGCCATCTTTTAGGTTCTCAAAAACACTCTTAAGGAGTTTTGATTTATCCTCAACTATATAAAGTGCCTCTTTTGAATAAGCGCGGTCGAATGTTCTTTCAAATTGTTCGTCAGCGGAAGGATCAAAATGAAGTATGGGAGCTTTGCTTTCGAGCCCTTCTTTGGTCGAAATATCCATACCCTTTTTGGCAAGCATTTCAGATTGCTCGTAACCTGTGATCCAGGCGCCAAATTCATTGGTCAAGACCCGTGAAGGCCCGCCAAGCCCTGCGCCAATAACGGCCACGCTCATTTTCGATGACATACCAAGAAGTTTTGACATGTTGGTCACATATTCGGGACCGCCAGGGCCGCAATATCCTTCGCCCCAAATAAGTTGTGCTGTTTCAAGCCGCTTATCGTCCCAGACAAGTGCTTCGGGGGCGTCAGCTATTGGTTCTGGTTCTTCTTTTGGTTTATTTAGGTCAGCTTCATTAATGTCTTCACCTTGACTTAATCGCTCTTTGATATCATCAAGATCATACCCTTCCCACCAGGCTTTTATGCGCCATTTTAAAGGAATTTTCACTATATTTTCTTTACTCGCCATTATGTATTAATGTCCCCTGATACTTCAATCATTAGGCATTATATTTTGATGATCTTTACATATGGTTAACAAATAATTTATAATCTATAAACTATCTAAGTATTCCACCAGTTTTCTTTTTAATGATATCAATTACCTGGGTGCAAAATGCTTCTATCTCTTCGTCTGTCATGGTTTTGTCAAATGGTTGAAGCCTTACATTTACGGCTATTGATTTTTTATCATCCTCAATACCTGCCCCTTGATAGACATCAAAGACATGGACACTTTCAATAAGCTTTTTGTTTACGCTACCAACGATTTTGGTGATTTGTTCAGCCGGAAGGTCTTGGTCTACGATAAATGCAAAGTCTCTTTCTACAGCTTGAAAATCGGAAGCTTTTAATGGCCCGCGATTGCTCCCCGGTTTAGAACGAGATAGTGGAATATTATCCAGCATAATTTCAAACCCGACAAGCGGACCTTTTACACCAATATTTTTCAATATTGTTGGATGAATTTCACCAAAATAGGCCATAATGTTTTTAGGCCCTAAGCGAATAACGCCACTTCGGCCTGGATGATACCAGTTTGGTGCTTCAGCAACGATTTGCGCATTTGCTGTATTAACACCAATAGATGATAAAATTGCTATCGCATCTGCTTTAGCATCATAGACGGTGACATCTTCCGGATTTTTCTGCCAGTGTCGGTCATGTTTTTGGCCGCGGCGAATGCCAGCGACGACATATTGCTGACCGTCTGGTGTATCGGATATAAACTGGTTACCTGCTTCAAACAGGGCAATATTTTTAATACCCCGATCATTATTTCGCCCTGCCGCCGAGATTAAATTAGGCAATAGATTTGGGCGCATAGCATCAAGGTCTGCGCTGACTGGGTTATCAAGAACAAGACGGGGATTAAGATCACCAAATAATTTTGCTTGTGCGCTGGGAAGAAATGACCATGTAATCGCTTCACGCAGTCCGGTTGCCGCAGCAGAACGTTTGGCCATACGAATGCGTCTTTGTTTGGGGCTAAGGCCAGTAACAATGTCTTTGCTTGAATGAGGAAGTGGCTCAACGATAATTTTATCATAGCCGTGGATACGAATAACTTCTTCAACCAGATCAGGTTCGCGGTCGATATCGCAGCGCCATGACGGCGTTTTCACATCAAATGTATTGCCGTTATCTGTGACTTCAAAGCCCAGACGAGAAAGAATGTCAGCAACTTCTGTGGGGGATATATCAACGCCGCCGAGTTCACGAACCCGCTCGGGGCGCATTGTGATGGTTTTACTAATAACCGGTTCTTCACCCGTGAGGACGACGTCGCTTGGTTCGCCGCCGCACATATCAAGTATAAGGCGCGTAGCAATTTCAATGCCGTCTTGCACCGTTGCAGGGTCAACACCACGTTCAAAACGGTATCGTGCATCGCTTTCGATGCCATATTTACGGCCAGTTAATGCTGTACGGATAGGATCAAAC
Source organism: Emcibacteraceae bacterium (assembly GCA_016763335.1). Classification (GTDB taxonomy): domain Bacteria; phylum Pseudomonadota; class Alphaproteobacteria; order Sphingomonadales; family Emcibacteraceae; genus Pseudemcibacter. The sequence goes on from JAESUD010000306.1 coordinate 5,274, forward strand.
CATGCGCATTCAAGAAATACATTTGTCGTATTTTCATAGGTACCACTTCCTGCGCCACCCATTACACCACCAATGGAATTAATGGCTTTATCGTCTGAAATTACGCAAACTTCGTTATCAAGTAGATATTCTTTGTCATCTAGCGCCAGTAGTTTTTCACCGGATTTTGAAAGACGGACGGTGAGGTCGCCAGTAATATTATCGGCATCAAATACATGAAGCGGGCGGGCGTAATCATGGGTCATGAAGTTTGTAATATCGACAAGTGCGGATATGGGCTTCATTCCTAATGAGATAAGACGGCGCTGCATCCATTCGGGGCTAGGGCCATTTTTAACACCGCGAATATAACGCCCGGCAAATACCGGGCAGGCATCAAGATTGTCAATTTTAACTTTAATCGGACTTTTAAACGAGCCTTTTACTTTTGAAGTATCAGGTTTTTTGAGTTTACCAAGCCCGGCAGCGGCAAGGTCACGAGCGATACCGTAGACACCAAGTGCATCTTGATGGTTCGGTGTAATAGCAATTTCAATGGTCGGGTCATTAAGGCCGGCATATTCGGCGAAGCTCATTCCAATTGGGGCATCTTCAGGCAGGTCAATAATACCGTCATGATCATCGCCGAGGCCCAGTTCACGTTCTGAACACATCATGCCGTTGCTTTCAACGCCGCGAATGATTGTTGGTTTTAATTTAAGTCCGTTGGTTGGGATCGTACAGCCGCTCGGGGCGAATGCACCAATCAGCCCGGTTCGTGCGTTGGGGGCACCGCAGACTACTTGTATAGTTTCGCTGCCGTTATTTACGGTGCAAACACGAAGCTTATCAGCGTCCGGATGTTGCACTGCTTTTTCAATACGGGCAATGACAAATGGCTTTAAGTCTTCAGTTGGATCGGTGACTTCTTCGACTTCAAGGCCAATGGCGGTTAGTGTTTCTGAAATTGTGTTCAGGTCAGCATCAGTATCAAGATAAGTTTTAAGCCAGGATAATGTAAATTTCATATTACTTACTCCCTTTAATGGTCGAGGACCGGGTACTTAGGGACGGAATATCAAGGGCTTGAAAGCCATAATGTTTGAGCCAGCGAAGATCAGCGGCAAAGAAATCACGCAGATCGGGAATACCCCATTTAAGCATGGAAATTCGGTCAAGGCCCATGCCGAAGGCAAAACCCTGATATTCTTTCGGGTCAATATTTACATTTTCGAGTACCCGTTCATTGACCATGCCGCAGCCCATTATTTCTAGCCAGTCACCGCCTTCACCGATCAGCACTTCACCATTTTTAAACGAGCAGCCAATATCCACTTCGGCGGATGGTTCCGTGAACGGGAAATAACTAGGACGGAAACGGATTTTGACATTGTCAATTTCAAAAAATTTACGACAAAATTCTTCGATGCACCATTTCAAATGGCCCATATGAATATCTTTATCAATGACCAATGCTTCTACCTGATGAAACATCGGAGTGTGGGTTGCGTCACTGTCATTTCTGTATGTGCGGCCAGGGGCAATGATCCGGTATGGTGGCTCACCCTCAAGCATGGTACGGATTTGAACGGGTGATGTATGGGTGCGGAGTACTTTGCGGTTACCGTCTTCATCTTCCGGAAAATAAAAAGTATCATGCATCTGTCTTGCGGGATGCTCTTCCGGGATATTAAGGGCGGTGAAATTATAAAAATCTTCTTCGATTTCTGGTCCTTCGGCAACAGAATAACCCATTTCTGTGAATATTTCTGTCACTTCATCCATGACTTGGCTTATGGGATGGATACTGCCATTTTCTTCGCGTGCTGCAGAAAGGCTGATATCAACGCTTTCAGATTGAAGCTTTATGTTGAGGATTTCTTGTTCGAGAGTGTTTCTGCGATCCTGTACGGCATCATTAAGTGAATTCTTAAGTTGATTTAATTTTGGGCCGAACTGCTTTTTTTCGTCCGGGGTCATTTTGCCCAGCTCACGCATCAGCAGGCTTACCCGGCCTTTTTTGCCAAGCTCGGTGATGCGGATATTTTCCAACCCGTCAAGGTCATTTGCCGCATTAATATTTGCGGTAATTTCTGTTTCCAGCGATTGGAGGTCTTGCATTATTTCCTACCCAAAAATTATAATTTTAATTATTTAGTCAACATAAAGAAAAAGGAGCCTACTGCCAAGCGGCAGGCTCCTCAAACTTGAACTATTTGAACTCTTAAGAAGAATACTTAAGCGATTGCAGCTTTTGCTC
>JAESUD010000029.1 GCA_016763335.1 Emcibacteraceae bacterium
AAACATCGACCACCAATGACTGCGAAAGCAGCCAAGATCGGGAGAATAGGACAAGTTTTATTAACTAAGACCCAGATGCAGACTTTTCACACAGTCTGGACCAAAAGCGGACACTTTAAATTTGATGTTTTCAGCGAGTGGATATACTTTTTAAAGTCGGTCGGTAATGGCTGATAGGGCGTCTAGACAATTATATCCTAATTTAATGCTTCGTTCGGGTGACCAGCCGGTTTCGGGGTAGGGGGTATCGGCAGTGTCTTTGAAGGGCATTTCCAGTGTCATGGCGACGGCATCAAATCGTTGGGCGATCTGGTTGGTGCTCATGCCGGGGTTGGCTGTGCCCGGGGCACTTTTGCCGTAACCTACTTCGTTTTGGAAATCCGGGTTTGATTTTTCAAGCTCACGACCAAACATATAAGCGGTGTCGAGGTTATATTGGTTAAGATCAGGAATACCTTCAAAGCAGGCAATGAAATTATAAGGCAGGGCTTCGTCGCCGTGAACATCAAGACATAGATCAAGTCCCTTTTCATCCATTTTATTTTTAAGATGATATATTTCAGGACTTATGGCCGGGTCGGGATTGTCCCAGTCGCGGTTAAGGTTCTGTCCTTTTGCATTGCATCTTAAATGTCCGCGAATGCTGCCGTCGGGATTAACATTGGGCATGACATAAAAAACACATTTGTTTAAAAGCTCGCGGCTAAGCGCATCATCATTATCAAGCAATCGGCCGAGCAACCCTTCAACCAGCCATTCGGCCATACTTTCACCGGGATGCTGTCTGGCGATAATCCATATTTTCTTTTTTTCTTCGCCTTCTTCACCAATGGTCAGTAAATCTAGGTCGCGACCATCGCAAGTTTCGCCAATAACGTCTAATCGGACGTGGTCTTGCATGGCGGCACTGGATACTAGTTCTTGGTGGCGATCATAACTATAGGGCGCAAAATAGGCGAAATAAACGCTGTCTGTTTCCGGCACATGTTGAATGGTCAGGGTGCCATCCTTATAAACCGTGCTGACACGAAACCAGTTTTCATGATCATATGAGGCCACGGCCTGATAATCTTCCCAACCACCCGTGTAGGCGGCACCATCGGCATTTTCAATATTGAGAGCGCAAAGTTGGTCTTTGGCCCCGGTAAGGCGGAAATGAAACCATTGATAAAAATCAGAATTGTAATCTTTGTTGATGCTAAGGCGAATGTTGCCCGGTGCTTTCGCGTCAATGACATTGATATTACCGCTATCGAAATTGCTGCTGATTTTCATAATGATCTCTCTTAAATATATGTGTCTATGTTTTATAATCATTAATGGCAAAAACGTAAACGTGACTTTTCACTTTTCTTCTGGCAGAGTAGCGAACAGTTTGAATAAATATAGGGAATAGGAATGTCTGACAGTACAGATGATATGTATGCTGGCTCGCAAGACCGCAATTTAATGGGCCATCCAATTAGGCTTTCAATATGTTTCATGACGGAGATGTGGGAACGTTTTTCATATTATGGAATGCGGACTATTCTGGTTTTATATCTTGTAAAATATCATCTGTTCAGTGTTGGTGAGGCCAGCATGATTTACGGCACATATGCAGGTCTGGTTTACATGATGCCTATCATTGGCGGCTATATGGCCGACCGTTATCTTGGCAGTCGCAAGGCCGTTACATATGGGGCTATTTTATTGGTGGCGGGGCATGCGCTCATGGCGTTTCACGGTCCCGCATCTTTTATGGATGGTAGCACCGTTGTTAGAGACTAGTTTTATATCAATATTTTCTTTCTCGCCCTGTCGTTGATTATAACCGGTGTCGGGTTTTTAAAAGCTAATATTTCAACCATCGTTGGCACGCTTTACGGGCCAAATGATCCACGGCGCGACGGTGGGTTTTCAATTTTTTATATGGGTATTAATCTCGGTTCGTTATTTGCCACATTGATTGTTGGCTATGTTGGTGAAGTATATGGCTGGAATTACGGCTTTTCCATTGCCGGCATTGGCATGCTGTTCGGATTACTGGTTTTCTTGTGGGGACAAAAATATCTTGATGGCCGCGCGGAACCAAGTAATCCTGAAGTGCTAAAGGAAAAATCCCTAATCGGTGTTAACAAGGAATATACCATATATCTATTCGGACTTGCGCTTGTGGGCCTAAGCTGGGTGATGATGCATTACGACGAACTTGTTATCTCGATGCTTGGCGTGACCGGAATTATCATGCTGGCGATCATTATTGCCTATGGTTATATGCAATGCACAAAAGTTGAACGTGAAAGATTAATGGTTGCTTGCTTTCTTATCGCTATTCAATCGGTATTCTGGGCTTTGTTTGAACAGCAAGCCGCTAGTTTAACCCTTCTTGCCGATCAGCAATTTGACCGTTCAATTTTTGGTTGGGAACTGAAAGAATCACAGGTTCAAATGCTTAATGCATTGTTTATTGTTATATTTGCGCCTGTCATGGCGTGGCTATGGGTTGTGCTTTCTAAGCGTAATATGGAGCCTTCGACGCCGGCAAAATTTGGTTATGCCATGTTAATCATCGGCGTTGGTTATATTGTTTTTGCATGGGGTATGTCACTTGACGAAGGAACATCTAAAAGCTTCATGTGGCTGGTGTTTATTTATTTTGCTTTGACATTGGCTGAATTATTTCTAAGCCCGGTTGGACTTTCAATGGTAACAAAATTAAGTGTTAGTAAAATTGTCGGCATGATGATGGGAACATGGTTCCTATTTACCGCACTTGGTAATAATGTTGCCGGCTGGATCAGCGCTGAAACAGGAAGCTCGGACCTCGGCGCGGGCAGTGGAATATTGGATATGGCGGCGACCATGGACGTCTATTCGACCATTGGTTATAGCAGCGCCGGTGTTGGGGTACTCATTCTTATTTTAACGCCGTTGCTTAAAAAAGGAATGCACGGCGTCCATTAAACTGGCGGGGTTCAGTGAGGCTAAAAAACCGTCATGATTTCATCGAGAGACTTTTTCCACTTGGCGTGGGCCGGCACGGTGGCATCTTCGGCGGGATGACCAACCACTAAAATCATCTGTGCTTTTTCTGATGATGGGCGTTCGCAAAGCTCATTAAGGAACTTCATGGGATTTGGTGTATGGGTCAGGGTCGTTAATCCGGCCTGATGAAGGGCGGTAATCAGCAAACCCGTCGCGATTCCGACGGACTCGTTGACATAATAGTTTTTAAATTTGCGGCCATTGCGGTCAATGCTGTTACGCTGAGAAAATATAACAATGAGCCACGGCGCAATTGTTAAATGTGGTTTGCTGTCATTTGTACCAATGGCTTCAAGTGCGTTTAGCCATTCATCACTGGCCCGCCCGGCGTAGAATGTTTTTTCTTCTTCTTCTGCGGCAGTGCGGATTTTTTGTTTATTTGTAGGATTTTCAATCGCCGCGAAATGCCACGGTTGATGGTTCGCGCCGCTTGGGGCAAGGCCGGCAGCTTTGATACAGTTTTCAATA
>JAESUD010000307.1 GCA_016763335.1 Emcibacteraceae bacterium
CCATACTGCTTTTTTAATATTATTAGTCCATTCGTATCGGTTTTATACGGAATGTATAATTTTAAAATTTCGCCAATGGTAGAAGAAGAAATTATTGCTGAGTAAGGTCGTTCTAAAAAGGTAACTTTAAATTATCGTCCATCCCTTCAAGATCAAGAAGGTATTGTTTGGTTTCAATACCGTCGCCTCCTGAAAATCCAGTGAGCTTTTTATTTTTTCCTAAAACGCGGTGGCAAGGGATTATTATGGGAATGGGGTTTTGCCCACAAGCCATACCGACGGCCCGGGCGTGTGAGTTAAGCTGGTCTGAAATTTCACCATATGTCAAAAATTTTCCGTACGGAATTTTTAACATAATTTTCCAGACATTTTTTTGAAAATCACTCCCATGTGGATTTAACGGTAAATCAAATTTTGGGTTTTCACCGTCAAAATATTGGTCTAACAAATTTTTAGTTTTGAGCAATAAATCATTCTTTTCTTGAAATGGTGACCACCCCCAATCCAGTGAAACTATTTCCCCGTCTTCTTCACTGATGGTTAAATCACCGACGGGACTGTGAACTGATAGTTGTGGCATGGTGTGTTTATCTCTTTTAAATAGAAAAAAAGGCCTTTAAATTATTTCTTCTTTATATCCATCAATATTAATATTTTATGTTTAATTATAATAAGTTAGCAAAAGACAACTTTATAAAAATATAGTTTTTTGGGTGCTACAAGGACCTTCAGTATTATGTGGTCGTATAACGTGACCTTGTCGGCGATTCTAGCAGCCTGTTTTTTTGATGGTTTTATCTTACGGACTGAGTTATAGCATAGTGACAGACACAAGAGTAAAATTTTTAAATTCTGGTGAATATTTCATATGACAATTTTTGCATTATCAAGCGGTAAGGGCCGGGCCGGCGTTAGCGTTATTCGTGTTTCTGGCCCGGATACTAAAACGGCTATTTTAGCTCTAACAAAAAAAGAAAAATGCCCGTTACCACGCCGTGCAACATTAAATTGGTTTTATGATCCGTTGACGAATGAAAAATTGGACCATGGAATCATGATATACTTTCCTGGGCCGAATAGTTTTACCGGTGAAGATGTCGCAGAATTTCACATTCATGGTGGCTATGCAGTGGTTGCAGGTTTTTTGCAGGCGTTGTCAAATATCCCTAATTTAAGAAGTGCTGAAGCGGGCGAATTTACCCGTAGGGCATTTGATAATGGTAAAATGGATCTGACATCGGCTGAAGGGCTGGCGGATCTTATCAATGCAGAAACAGAAGGACAGAGACGTCAGGCATTACGTCAAATGGGCGGCGAACTTGCAGAATTGTATGAGGGGTGGCGCCAAGAAATAATTACGGGTATGGCTTATCTCGAAGCGGACATTGATTTTTCTGTTGAAGAAATTCCAGATGATGTAACTGCGCGTGTCAGACCAATCATAGAAAAAATGAAGAAAGAAATCACCCTTCACCTTGCTGATGGTCACCGCGGTGAGAGACTTCGTCACGGTCTTCAGGTGGTTATTTTGGGTGCGCCCAATGCGGGTAAATCATCATTATTAAATTATTTGTCAAAACGAGACGTGGCAATTGTTTCAGATATAGCAGGAACAACGCGGGATTTATTAGAAGTGCATCTCGATATTTCAGGTCTTCCTGTTAATATTGTTGATACCGCCGGCTTAAGAGAGAGTAGGGACGAGATCGAATCAGAAGGAATTCGCCGTGCCGAAAGTCGCGCTAAAGACGCAGATTTAAAAATTGTTATTGTTGATAGTGCCCATATTCAGTCTGTTGATAAGCATATGCAGAAGCATATTGATGGCGACACGATGGTTTTATTTAATAAAAGCGACCTTGTAGGAGCGGATATTAAAACATTTGATGGTTTTGATGTTCTTGGAATATGGGCAATTTCAGTGAAAACAGGCGACGGCTTAGAAGAGTTTATGAAAGCTTTAGAAGTCGAGGTTGAGAAGAGAATGCAATTAACCGAGACACCGTCTCTTACCCGCACAAGGCATAGGGTGCATCTTCAATCAGCGTTAGATCACATGGATCGCTATTTAGTCGCGGATCATTTTGAACTTGAGCTTCTTAGTGAAGACCTTCGTATGGCGGCTCGTGACCTTGGTAAAATTACCGGTTTTGTTGATGTAGAAGAAATATTGGAAAAGATATTTAAAGAGTTTTGCATCGGTAAATAACGAAAAAGTGTTTCACGTGAAACACATGGCTGGTTCAATTAATGTGGTTTATAATTATTTAACAATCAAACTTTGACATTATAGATGGTGAGCCGTACAGTCCGGCGTAATTTTAATGGGTTATACAGGCGTATTTAATGAAAAAATATGATGTAATTGTTATCGGTGGCGGGCATGCTGGCTGTGAAGCAGCGGCGGCCTCTGCGCGTCTTGGTGCAGATACGCTCCTTATTACTCACAAGATAGAAACTATTGGTGAAATGTCGTGCAACCCGGCAATTGGCGGCCTAGGCAAGGGCCACCTTGTACGGGAAATAGACGCTCTTGACGGCATTATGGGTCGCATAGCCGATCTTTCAGGTATTCAGTTTCGGATGCTTAATAAACGAAAAGGACCTGCGGTAAGGGGCCCGAGATGCCAATCTGACCGAAAGCTATACCGCGAGAATATGCAAAAACTGCTTGCGGATTATGTAAGTCTTGAAATTAAAGAAGCTGCCGTAGAAGACTTACTCCTTGATGATGGAGTGGTAACAGGAATAATAACCGGTACGGGTGAGGAAATTAACAGTAATACAGTGATCCTAACGACGGGAACCTTTCTGCGTGGGATGATACATATTGGTGATGAAAGAATTCCGGCGGGCCGTAAGTCGATCAGAAGTGAAAATGAACCGCCATCTCTGGGGTTATCAGCAACACTGGAACGCTTCGGGTTTAATTTGCAACGTCTTAAAACGGGCACGCCCGCAAGGTTAAATGCCAAGACGATTGACTGGTCGAAATGTGCCAAGCAACCCGGGGATACGCCACCGATACCATTTTCCTTTATGACGAAAGAAATAACGGTACGGCAAATTGATTGTCATATTACTCATACTAATGAAAAAACACATGAAATTATAAGGCAAA
>JAESUD010000308.1 GCA_016763335.1 Emcibacteraceae bacterium
AATATAGCCTAACGCATCACTTTATGAATGTAAGGCGCCTCTTGAAGGACAAGCAAAAATCAGACGCCATTTATGCGGCCTTACAGGATCATATGCCGGAACGGTGCTTTGATGGAAAGCAGTTGGCACTGTTAAATTATACGAAAATTTTGACGGCCGATGTGGCAAAAATATCATCATCCGACATGGAACCTCTACGCGAAGCTGGTTGTGATGACGGCGAAATACTCGAAGTCAATCAGGTGGTCGCCTATTTTAATTATTCAAACCGTGTTTTAAACGGACTTGGTGTAACAACCGAAGGTGATATCATTGGCTATTATAACGAAGATGATCAATAAGCGAGCTATCAAGGAGCCTTCTGGCCATCATAAGGATAGGTAAAGGGGCCATGCCAATTTCCGTCACGATCTTGCCAGTTCAGAGTAAAAACACCCTTGGCAGGAACTTTTTCGAAAAGTTTTGGCATTCTTCGAACCTCGACCATATCATGCCCTTCAAATTGATAACGAAATGCTTTTCCAGAAGTAAAACCTCTTGGAGCTGATTCCAGGAACAAATGGAGGAAATCACCAGTCCCATCCATCACTTTACTACTTACCCCTTCATTAATTACCCATCGACCTTGCCCCTTGTTAAACACCCAATCAGAAATCTGGGGTTTTACATCTAGAGCATCTAAACGGGCTTTTTCGGCGGTTTCTGTTTTCAGCCGACGGGCGCTCCGCATTTCTTCTCTGGCTTTTGTATTATCCATCCGTTGTTTTTCAGATTGAATTTGTATTGTAACAAGAGTTTGGGCACTTAGTGCGTTACTCTCCCAATTCGGGGCGTAGCCATAATAATAATTTGAGGGTGGAAAGTCATCTATTTTTGTGAGAAATAGGTCGATAATTCTTTTATCTTCAATAAACCTTAAATGTTTTTCTTCGTTTGTGAAAGACGTTCCCTGCCACCATTTCGTTCCGCTGCCCAGCACGTCATGTTCTAAATAACTGGGGGGATACTCTGGGAAGGTCTCTCTCATTTTTATAAAGGCCGTGCGACGTTCTTCTGGGTCGCGGATGGAAATATTTAAATAATAAAGCAGTGCAGGATCGCCATGCTCATCATAATAACTCTGCATAAGGTTTCTGGTTTTTGTTGTTCCTAGTGTTTGTCTTCCAAGTCTTAGAAACATCTCCGCTGAATCCATTTTTCCGACACCAAACCGATCATATATAGTTTGAATGTCTTCCCATGATTGACTGCTATTAGTTGCCTGTTGGAACAGTGCATTAACATAATATTCTTCGGGGGTATTTGGGTCTATGACTGTTGTACCTGCTTGGAGCAATTCTTCAATATTGTTGATGGTATCTTGTACATTCTCGATTTTATCTTCAATGATGTTTAATTTCTTTAAAATCTTTTCCGATATACTCTCCGGTCCCACTGCGGTGAAACTGATCCAAGTGATCATAAAACCAGTCATGACAAGGAATATAAAACGGGTATTCTCTCCTTTATCATCGTAGAACAAGTCGATTTTTTCATTTGTGATGGGCAGTTCTTCTTGCCGGATTTGCGGCCAGAGGCGGCTTAAAAAGAAAACAAATACCACAACAGAAGTGACGAATAAAAGAACAGGGGAAATTGCTTTATCTGTAATGAAGTTGGCCGCATCAGATAAAAAAGTGGCAATGCCGGTCACTTTTCCAACCCCTGACAAACGTCGAGGCCAGAGTGTTTTGAGAAGTAACCCCTTATGTGATGCTAAAAAAGACATGCCTTCTCCCTATTTATGGTTACCCCTTATTTTAAAATTAAATATAGGTGCCTCCATTCTAAATTGCAAATTTTACAATTTTTAGCATCTCAGAGTTTGTGTAGCAGGGGATATCTCAGATATCCCCTGCTAACTCAGCCTATATCAGGTTAGCTCTCGTGCTTTTTTAGCGAGCGCCACGAGTACTTTTCCGATGTCTTCTGCCGCGTTAAGGGGGCTATCAAAGCAAAGGCGGCAAGCATCATCGTTAGTCATCAGATCAACACCTTCAGGGTCAACACCTGTCATCCGCCACGTACCTTCGTTTTTACCGCATAATTTAGTTGCATATAAATTAACGGCTTCACTATGGTCTTTATTCATATGAGTGACGACATCCTCTTCACTTGCCAATAATTCTTTAAAATTATCAAGGTTGATCATTATATCATTGGGAGTTAAGGCATAAGCCTTACCAAACCCGATAGCAAAATTAGCCCGTTCAGCTTCAAACCGCCAAAAGCCAAAATCTTTAAAATCGATATATAGTTTTGATTTTGGATGACGGGCAAGATAACGGCGACGAACACGTTCAATGTCATCAGCTTCGGTTAGCAATTTTGCTGACCCAATCAGTGTCATTCTTGCTTGAGCGAGAGGATCGCCTTTTACAATATCCCCCATTAGTAAAGAAGCACGATTGTCGGCAATCAATGCCTGTGCTCTACCCGTTAAATTGGACATCAAAAAAATTGGCGCACCGTCCATATCGGTTGAGCCGCCAACCCGGCTAACGATTGGATAACCTGTTTCAGTATCAAGAATAGCAAGAGCCGCTATTCGCGAGCAATGTATTAATTCTTTTGCGGCTATGCGTGCTTCATCATCGGTAGCTTGTAGAAGGCTTTTTGTTTGTTTAGTCATGGTTTTATTTCCTTGTTTTTGGTTTGAGTAATTTTTGTATAATTAATTGGTCACATCCGCAGCCTTGATAAGCTCAATGGTATAGGGATGGCTTGGTGTTTTAAAAATTTCATCTGCCGAGCCGAATTCCACACATTTCCCGTCTTTCATAACGATTACATGATGGGCTAACGCACGAATAACTTTCAAATCATGGCTGATGAAAAGATATGCCAAATTGCGTCTGGTCTGTAGGTCTCGTAGTAAGGTAATGATGTCCTTTTCCACTGATCTATCTAGCGATGATGTTGGTTCATCGAGTATGATTAGCTGCGGAAATAAGACCAAGGCTCGAGCAAGGGAAATTCGTTGACGTTGCCCACCGGAAAATTCATGAGGATAACGGTGTCTGCATTCTGCATCTAAACCGACTTCCTGTAATATATCGATGACATGTTGTTCGCGCATTTCGGGATCAGCAATCAATTTGTGAACTTCAAGTCCTTCTTTGATAATTTGTCCAACCGATAACCGGGGGGAGAGGGATTCAAAGGGATCCTGAAAAACAATTTGTGCTTGGCGGCGCATCTCCCGTGGCATGTTTTTCGGCACAGGGACACTATCAAGAACAATATCACCATCACTTTTAAGCAAGCGTAACAAGGCCAAGGCCAAAGTCGTTTTTCCCGAGCCGGATTC
>JAESUD010000309.1 GCA_016763335.1 Emcibacteraceae bacterium
TCTGCTCATCAGGATTTTCTGGAGGTGGCGGCGTCGGTGCCACGACATCAATAGTGCGTACAATAAGCTTTTTATCATACCCTTGAGTGATCATCTGGGCTAACGGCAAACATAAAAACAGTAACCCTATTAAAAAAAGAGCATAAATAGTTGGCCTGTATTTATAGAGTAGTTTCCTCATTGCGCTTCCGTCGCAATACTAACGGACAAAGCACCAGCAATTTTACTCTGATCGATCACCTTTACAAGGAGATCTGCCGGGATTTTTTTATCGACCTGTATAATCACAGGCATAGGTTCCTTTTTACTTAAACGCCTTACAACACTTGCGATCCCTTCAACCCCGATAACCCGGCCGCCATATATAACTTGCTCGGTTTCCGTGATTGCCAAAAGGATGCTGTTTTTTTCAAGTTGTTTAGCCGAAATAGCTTGCGGTTTGTTTATCTCCACCCCGGTTTCTTCGACAAATACAGTCGTCACAATAAAAAATATCAACAAGATAAAGACCACATCAATTAATGGGGAAATATTAATCTCATCACGGGTTGCTTGTGGTGTTTGAAATAGTCTTTTTTTCATGATGCACTGACATTTTTTTCAGAATTTAAGGATACGACTTCTCTGGAGCGCTTAAAATATATGCTCAATTCTCGTTGGCGATTATCAATCAACATCAACATAAAAAGAGCCGGGATAGCAATTAAAAGACCGGTCTCTGTTGTAATCAAGGCTTCTGATATACCAAGAGCAACCAAATCGATGCTATTGCCTCCCTGAGAAGAGCCCAGTCCACTAAAAGTGGTAAGCATCCCCATCACCGTACCCAAAAGTCCTATCAATGGTGCTGCACCAACCAGTATCTGTAAAAACTGGGTGCGTCGGCTGATATAGGGCATCCGCTCAAATTCAAATTCAAACGGGTCAGCTATAAACTGTTCCTTCAAAAATATTAACAAATCAAAAGCTGTGGAATAAATTAATATGGCAACAAATAGTAATGGCCACATCAACACACCGCCGCTTATCCATATTTTTTGTAATTCATTCAAAATTTCCATCAAGCAACCTCTTGCTTATTATCAGCGGAGGGCAGATGTTCTGGATATTTCGGTGGTTGGGTAAATGATGATGTAATTCCGTTTGAAAAAATCACGGCATATTTTTCCATGGCCGCCAAGATAGCCTGACATTTACGGCTTAGCAATGCATGCAAGATAAGTGCAGGAATAGCCACAATCAAACCAAATTCAGTCGTGATTAAAGCTTCTGATATACCGGAGGAAAGCGACTTAGCATCACCAGTTCCAAAAAGGGTAATCAGTTTGAAAGTATTGATCATTCCTGTAACGGTTCCCAAAAGGCCTAACAACGGCGCTGTCGCAGCGGTAATCGCGATTAACGGAAGAAACCTCTCAAGTCGAGGCTGCGTTTCGAGCATGGTTTCATACATAATTTCTTCTACATAATCTTTACCACGATCCGCGTTATCGACTGCATTGGTTAGCATAGCGTTCATTGGTGCAGGTTGGCTCTGGGCTAACATCCTAGCTTTATCACGCTTACCTGCTTTGAGTTGGCTGAGAATTTCATGCAAAACTTTGACTTTTGGTAATTTTATACGGTAAATTTGTACGAATTTAAAAATACCCGTTATTATTGAAACTAATGCAAAAGTAAGGATAGGAATAATCCAAATTCCGCCTTTGGAAATATGCCCCATAAGGCTATCTTCCGTCGTACTAATGGCGAGCGCCTTGCCGCCGGTTACATCAACCTTTAATTTGACAGTCTCTCCTTGGATTAGCTTCTGAAGTTCCAGACTTTGTTCCTTAGAGAATTCCACAAAATATGCATATGGCCCCTGCGTATCCTGCACAGGTCCAGCCTTATCTCCTTGATCACTTATAAAATAAGCGAGAGGCCCTAACCGTGCAAAATTACCTTCTAGAATATCACCATTCTCAGCAATGGATTTGCCGGCAAAAACTCTACCGCCAAGACTTTGACGTAACCTGTCTAAACCAAAATCAAGTATTTGAAGGCGCGTAATTAATTCAACGTCATCCTGTCCTGTTACCAGATCTTTAAAAAGTGCAGAATATTCCGCCAAATTCAAATTTTGCTCAAGGCCACGCTCATATTCACTCAGTAAATTTAATAAATAAATATTTTCATCACGCCAGAATTTCAAATTCCGACGCAATTCTTCAAGCCCTATTGTTTTACTATCCTGAAGTTCCTGTATTTTAATGACATCTCTACGCAAAGTACGGAGGCTTTCCTCACGTGCTCGTATTTTCTTAGCGAGCGGTATTTTATTTTGGGCAATTTTATTTCGAAGCTTAGAAAGTTTTTCTAACGATTTTTCCAAATCCACCTGCGCTGATTTTTCCAAAACAGAAATATCTTGCGCCAAAACAGAGACAGAAGCTGACATAAATAAAATTATTAATATAGAAAAAATCTTAATCATTATTTTGACCCCAGTCCCATAATTTTAAGCGGAAGTTCCACCAAATCTGGAGCAATGCGGTTCTCGTAGATTTCTACAGCCTGCCTCACATCTGTGGCCATCTCATTATTTTCCTGCCAATCCCATCCTTCCGGTGTAATTTCCCCCCAACCAGAAAATTCTGTATTCCTATCCACATAGAAAGCTTCTGCCAAACCAATATAAAGAATATCAACCTCAACTTCCTTGCCGGGTGATATTTCCCTGACATCTTTGGTTAACGTAATATTGTTATCAAACTTTTCTATCTGGTTAATTATACTGACGACTGTTCTCGCTCTAACACTCAATGAAGCATTCTCATTATCAATTAAATTTTTACTGAGGTCCGCTAACTCTTGTTTCAAAAGTGGAGGCAAGCTCCTTAAAAGGTTAGCAACTTGGCGCTCATAGTCATCAATTTTTCCAGACAGCGACGTCGACGAAAGCTGATATTCATTTCGTTCTTTTAATAATTCAGACCTTTCCATATCAGCTTGAAAAGTTAAGTTCTTAGCCGCTTCA
>JAESUD010000310.1 GCA_016763335.1 Emcibacteraceae bacterium
AACCCCCTGCATCAAGTTTGGGCGCAGGATGGCTATATTGTCTTTACGTTAGATAACCGCGGCACTGGTAATAAAGGCACTAAATTTGCTGGTGCATTATATCACCATATGGGAAAAGTAGAGATAGAGGACCAGGTTGCGGGGGCTGAATTTTTAAAAACATTGGATTTTATTGATGCCGATAAAATAGCCGTTCAGGGGCACAGTTACGGCGGTTATATGGTGCTGATGAGCATGTTTACGGCGCCGGATATTTTTAAGGTCGGCGTTTCTGGGGCGCCTGTTACCGATTGGCGTCTTTATGACACGCATTATACAGAACGTTTTCTGGGCCAACCGGGTGGCACTGGTGCCAACGATGCATATGAAAAAAGCAGTGTTTTTCCGTATATCAGCGGGCTTAAAGGGAAATTATTAATTCTTCATGGCCTGGCTGA
Organism: Emcibacteraceae bacterium; assembly: GCA_016763335.1. Lineage (GTDB taxonomy): Bacteria > Pseudomonadota > Alphaproteobacteria > Sphingomonadales > Emcibacteraceae > Pseudemcibacter. Next base: position 438 of record JAESUD010000310.1, read on the forward strand.
TGATAATGTTTTGTTTAATCATACCAGTATGCTTCTTGATGAAATGCAGCAGAGGGCTATTCAGTTTGATTTTATGGCATATCCCGGACAAACACACCGGCTTGGTGCCGATAGAATGAGAAAACGTCATGTTTATGAAACTATGAAGCGGTATTTTGATGATCATTTAAAGCATTGAAAATGGTTTTGGTAACCTTTTGTTAACCGATGCAGATTAATCTACTTGAAACTAAACTGTGTAGAATGCATATGACAATAAATGATGTGAAGAATATATTTAAATCCATCCGCAAGCATAACAGGAAAGCAATAGATGTTCCTGCAGAACTTGAAGTTGACGGTAGGAAAGTTTCTTGTGTGGCTTATGATGTCTCTCTCAGTGGTGTTCGTTTGAAAGTCGGGGAGCCGATTAAAGAAAATTCTCAAGTTATTGTTAAAATCAGAGATAAATTAAATCAAGTTGCTAAAGTTGTTTGGTCGGCGGAAGGTTTTGTTGGTCTAAATTTTAATGATAACCCTAAAATCGTCAAAAGCGGTTTGGGGACTCTTGCAATAAATTTAAATTAATGTCTATTATTGTGGGAAATGCAGAAAATAATTTCTGCCGAGTTGTTTGTAGTGATGTATAAATAAAAGCCAGATAATGATTATAAAATTAAATGAAGAATTTATAAAACGACAAAGTAAACGTCAAAATGTTCTGATTAAATCTAAAATCGATATCGGTAGTTTTTATTTTGAAGCAATAGCTTATGATATTTCATTAAGAGGGGCTAAAATCAAACTGAACCTTCCTTTGGAAAGAGGATCAGAATTTGTCATTGCCTTTAAAGGACAACAGAAAATTCGCTCAAAAGTTTCTTGGATTAATAATGGATTCATAGGGCTTGAGTTCACTTACCCACCGGGGAAAGTCAAAAGCATATTTGGCACGCTTGGCGATAGATTGGATTAAAAGCTGATCGGAAGATCGATTCTCTGCTTTTTTCCGAGTCTCTCGTCGTTTCTATACGTATATTTTCACTTTTTGCATTAAGTACCCATAAAAACCCATTGATATGGATTTTTATCATGATGGGGCTAACCGCAATTATTAATTTTTATACATCAATTAACACATTATAAATAAATAACTTTATTAGTTGAAAGCTGTCAATTAATGAGTTGTTAACCCTATGTGATATACATTAAATCCCATTGACGGGCATAGAAACCCATGATATTCCATTTGATGGATAAGGTGGGACATAACCCGCTACATTTAAATAATTTAACAATCCGGGATTTTTGAACGATACAATGCCGTTATTTATGTCAAAATATACCAATAAGGTAGATCGAAAGGGTCGGGTATCTGTACCGGCTCAATTTCGTGCGACATTACCGGCGGGTTTTCAAAAATCAATAGTGATGTATCAAGCGGTTAATCATGATGCAATTGAATGTTGCGATTTGCTCCACATTGAAAAAGTGAATGATAGTCTTGAGAGTTTTGCGCCATATTCTGATGAACATGATGAATTTAGTCTTGTATTAATGTCAGGACTTGTAGAGCTATCATTTGATACAAACGGTAGAATAATATTGCCGCAGGATATGATGGAATTTGCCGGCATTAGCGAATATGCAACATTTGCAGGCAAAGGTCAGACTTTTCAGATATGGGAACCAGAAGCTTTTGAGCGGCAATTAGAAAAAGCACGCATTCAAGTAAAAGAAAAAAGGTCGTTACTTCATTTTCGGACAAATAATGAAAATGGAGGTAGTGATGATCGCTCGTAATTCACATGAAGGTCTTGTTACTGCTGATGCGCCGCATTTTTCGGTAATGCTTGATGAAGTTCTCGAAGCTTTAAACCTGTCTAATGGCGGCGTTTATGTAGATGGAACATTTGGTGCTGGCGGTTATAGCCGCGCAATACTTGAGCAGAATGTCTCTTTTCTTTGGGCTATTGACCGTGATCCATCAGTGGCAGATGCTGCAAAAACACTTGAAAATGAATTCCCAGAAAAATTTAAACTTCTTAAAGGGTGCTTTTCCGATATGGAAAACTTGCTTAAGGAGAGCGGACAGGAGTTTGTCGATGGTATCGTTCTTGATATAGGCGTGTCATCAATGCAAATTGATCAAGCCGAGAGGGGGTTTTCTTTTCAAAAAGATGGACCGCTGGATATGCGAATGGGTGATCAAGGGCCAACGGCCGCAGATGTGGTTAATGAGACCGAAGAAGAAGAGCTTGCCAATATTATATACCAGTACGGCGAAGAGAGAGCATCACGCAGGGTAGCGCGCGCCATTGTAAGGGCAAGGGAAGAGAAGAGTTTCGATAGAACATTAGAGCTTTCAAAAGTTGTGGAAAAAGCGGTCGGCGGCCCAAAATACAAAAAGGGCAAACGACAAATTCACGGGGCAACCAGAACTTTTCAAGCGCTTAGAATTTATGTCAATGACGAGTTAGGCGAATTGCGCCGTGGCCTTGCGGCTGCTGAAAGAATGCTTGCTCCTGGCGGTTGCCTTTGTGTGGTGACGTTTCATTCATTGGAAGACCGGATTGTTAAAGAGTTTTTTAAGTTAAAAAGTGGTGATATTTCGCGCGGTTCTCGTCATATGCCAGCACGTGGCACCGAGAGTCCGGATCCAACATTTAAATTAATTTTCCGTGGCGGCAAAAAGGCCTCGGCAAATGAAATTAAAATGAACGTACGTTCTCGTTCAGCAAAATTAAGAGCGGCGGTACGCACCGATGCGTCTGCCTGGACACAAGAGGGTATATTATGATTAAAATATTTGCAGCCTTTGCAATTTTGACTGTGATGATTTCTACAGTGTCAGTTTATAAATTAAAACAGGCGACATACGACCTTGAAGAAACTAAGCGCGCCATAAGTGCGCAAATATTAAAGGACCGTGAGGCGATAAAAGTCTTAAAGGCGGAGATGGCCTATTTATCAAGGCCAGAAAGACTAGAGCGTCTAAGTCGTCGCCATTTGGTCCTTGATGCGCCGGAGACAGGTCAACTTGCTGTAAATTTAGCGGGACTGACTGTTCGAGATAATGTGCAAATGATCAATATGCCCGTTGATAATTTTCAACTTTTATTACCACGGCAAAAACCTAATCCTATGAAAGCTCGTAGGGTAAGTGAAACTATAACTGTGGCTAGAGTTAGAGCAGATCACATTGAACCAGCAATAAAAGCAGACAAGCCGTCAAAAATTGTGGAACAGCACAGCCTGTTTGACCGCATTTTGGCAAAAATAGGAAACTGAGGATAAGGAAAGAATAAGTGAAGCCCATTGACTTACGAGTGGAGGGAACGCGCCAAGGTGCAATTGAGGTCGCTCGAAATCGGCTGATTTTTGTCATGGCTTTATTCGCAATGGGTTTTTTAACTTTGGTTGTGAAGCTAATCTCTGTCGGTGTTTTTCAGGCGCATAGTTCAACTTATTATCAGACAGTAAGTGCCAACACATCGTTGTTGATGGCGCGGGCAGATATTGTTGACCGAAATGGCGTTATTTTGGCGACTAATTTAAAAACGCCCTCTCTGGCAGTGGTTCCGGGAAAATTAAAAACTTCACCTGAAGAGCTGGCAGAAAAAATTGCGTCAATATTTCCAAGCCTTTCTTATGATCAATCACTTGAGATTTTAAGCACCAAGAGGTCTCATAAATGGATAAAACGTACGCTCACACCAAGGCAGGTTTTTGAAATTAAGAAAATTGGCGACCCGGGGCTGGTAACGTCGGATGCTGAAAAACGTATCTATCCTCATGGTCGCCTGGTTTCTCATGTGCTTGGTTCAGTTGACGATGATAATAAACCAAGTTCTGGTGTTGAGGCATTTTTTAATGATCAGCTGATCGACCCGCTTAAATCAGAAAACTCTTTGGTTCTATCTATTGATATTCGTATGCAACATATCCTAAATCAGGAGCTTGCTGCCTATAAAGAAAAATTTTATGCGCTTGGTGCTGCGGGGATTATTCTTGATGTGACGAATGGTGAGGTTCTCGCATTATCATCATTACCGGACTTTGATCCAAATGATACGGACGGTCCGCAAAATCTCGACGAAATGAATAAAGTTCTTCAAGGCGTATATGAGCTTGGTTCAGGATTTAAGACATTTACTATTGCTTCGGCGTTGGATAACAAAGTTGTTGATATTTCAGATGGATATGACGCGACAAAGCCGGTGAAAGTTGCGGGTTTTACCATTCGCGATGATCACCCGAAAGCTCGCTGGTTGAACGTTCCTGAAATATTTGTTTATTCGTCGAATATTGGCACCTTGAAGATGGCGCAGGATATTGGTGTGGAACGTCAGAAAGCATTTTTTGAAAAATTGGGTTTATTCAAAAAAACCGACATTGAAGTTTATGGAAAAAGTGCACCGTTATTGCCAAAGCAATGGGGGCCGACCGAATTAGCAACCACCGCTTATGGCCACGGCATTGCCGTTACGCCCTTACATCTGGCTAGCGGTGTGGCGGCGATGGTAAATGGCGGACGCCTTAATCCTGCCACCTTACTAAGGAAAGATACATCACATATCGAGAGTGCCACCTTGATTTCTTCGAATGAAGTTACGAGCAATGTTGCGCCTCAAGTTATTTCACCGGATACCAGTGAAATTATGAGAAACTTACTTCATCTTGTAGTGGAGTTTGGCACTGGAAAAAATGCGAAAGTGGATGGTTATTTGATCGGCGGAAAAACAGGAACAGCGATTAAACCGTATAAAAATAAAAGAGGGTATAATGATAAAGCTGTTATCTCGTCTTTTATATCCGTTTTCCCCATTGATAAACCTAAATATTTGGTTTTTGCCATGCTTGATGAACCGCAAGGCATTAAAGAAACTTTCAACCTGATTTCGGGTGGCATGACTGCGGCACCTATGGTTGGAAATATAATTCGTCGTGTTGGCCCGTTAGTGGGCATCGTTCCGACGAAACAAAAAGAATTTGATTATGAAGATTTAATGTTGGTATCCGGAACCAGAAAATGAAACTAAGCGAACTATTAGATAACGACACACAAATATCAGACGTTGAAATCTGCGGTATCACTGCGGATAGCCGCAATGTTAAGCCGGGTTTCATATTTGTTGCTCTACCGGGGCTTACTTTTAATGGAGCAGATTTTATTGAAGATGCCATTAAGGCCGGAGCTGCAGCGATATTATCAATTCCGCAGGCAAAAACTGATAATGATGAGGTGGTGTGGATATTAGATGAGTATCCGGGTCGGGTATTTCCTCATATTGTGTCGCGGTTCTTTAGTTCACAACCAAAAAATATTGCCGCTGTCACTGGAACGAACGGCAAAACATCTGTTGCGTTTTTCACTCAACAAATTTGGAAACACCTTGGTATTAAGGCAGCGTCTGTGGGTACGCTTGGTATTCAGTCCGATGGTTATGAAAAATATACCGGCCTTACCACACCGGACCCGGTCGTTATCCATAAAGCGTTAAGTGAGCTTTGTGATAGGGGGGTTGATCATGTGGTTTTTGAGGCATCAAGTCATGGGCTTGACCAACGCAGACTTGACGGATTGAATATTTCTGCTGCGGCCTTTACCAACCTTACTCATGATCATCTTGATTATCACCATACCGAGCAGGAATATTTTAACGCCAAAAAACGTCTTTTTAGCGAAGTATTGAAGCCCTCTAAAACCGCAGTACTAAATATTGATAGCCCGTTGGTTCGCGATGTTCAGAAAATATGTGAAGCAAAGGGTCATAAAATAATCACCGTCGGCCATGAAGATGGTGATATTCGCCTTCTTAGTCAGCGGACATCGTCTACGGGTCAAGAAATTACCGTCAGTTATCAAAAAGAAATATATGATATTTCATTGCCGTTAGTTGGTCACTTTCAAGCCGTTAATGCGTTAATGGCGGTTGGTCTTGTTATTGGATGTGGCGGTGATGCTCATAAAGCATTTATGGCGCTTTCCTATCTTCGCCCGGTACGAGGAAGAATGGAACAGGCAGGCCGTCATCCAAGTGGTGCAAGAGTTTATGTGGATTATGCCCATACGCCGGATGCGCTTGAAACGGTGCTTCGGGCGCTTAAACCCCATGTTAAAGCTAAGCTTCGGGTCGTATTTGGTTGCGGTGGTGACCGAGATAAAACCAAACGAAAAATGATGGGTGAGATAGCAGGAAAACTAGCAGACAAAATTTATGTCACTGATGATAATCCAAGATCGGAAATTCCGCAGGATATTAGAAATGAAATTTTAAAAGGTTGCCCGGATGCTGTAGATGCCGGCGACCGCGCGGCAGCAATTGATTTGGCCGTGTCGGAAATGGGTCAAGGTGATATTTTGCTTGTTGCTGGCAAAGGTCACGAACAGGGTCAAACCATTGGCGATAACATATTTGATTTTGATGATGTGTCGGTGGTGCGTATGGCCATTGCGTCACTAGAGCAAAACGAAATAGAAAACAGAAGAAAAGCACAATAGAAAGGTTTTATGGCAATGAGTTTACTGCCCTTATGGACATCACAGGAATTAGGAATGGTTTTCGGCGTAAATATTGCGACGAGGCGGAATTCTTATGGCGTGTCTATTGATAGCAGAACTCTTGAGAAGGACGATTTGTTTTTTGCGCTTTCCGGTCCAAATTTTGATGGCCATGGTTATGTAAAAACTGCGCTTGAAAATGGTGCGAGCTGTGCCGTGGTCAGTAAAGCAGTGGACGGCGTTGATCCGGACAGATTGATCATTGTGGATAATGTAATGGCAGCGTTGATCATGCTTGGTAAAGCAGGCAGAGACCGGGTCAATGTGCCGATCATTGCTGTTACGGGAAGCGTTGGTAAAACCGGAACAAAAGAAGCGTTAAAAGCGGCCCTCTCCAGATATAAAAAAACTCATGCCAGTGTCCTTAGTTATAATAATGATGTTGGCGTTCCGCTTTCATTGGCGCGGATGCCTTATGACGCGCAGTATGGGATTTTTGAGATGGGAATGAACCATTCTGGCGAATTAAAAGAATTGGTAAAACTTGTACGTCCCGACGTGGCAATTATTACAACGGTCGAACTCGCACATAGTGAATTTTTTGAAAATGTCGAAGAAATAGCCGATGCAAAAGCAGAAATTTTTACAGCAATGAATGAAGGTGGTATCGTTGTTCTTAATTTTGATAACCCTCATTTTGCTAGATTAAAAAGTAAAGCGGAAGCGGCGGGCGTTCGGAAAATAATTTCATTTGGCAACGACGAACGGGCTGATGTCAAGGTGATGCATCATTTTTTCCATGACACCTGTAGCTGCATCATTGCTGATATTATGGGTAAGGTTATGACCTATAAGGTCGGAATGCTTGGATATCATTGGGTAATGAATTCGCTGGCCGTACTTGCGACGGTTGATGCCGTAGGGGCTGACCTTGGCCTTAGTGGGCTTGGTTTGGCAGAGTTACAACCGCTTGTTGGACGCGGCAGGCGTGAACGTATTTATTTTGATATGACAGCCGCAGCATCATTTTTGCTTATCGACGAAAGTTATAACGCAAATCCGGCAAGCATGAAGGCAGCGATTAATACGCTCGGCGAGTGCGAAGACAGTGAAGGCGGTCGTAAAATTGCCGTGCTTAGTGATATGGCAGAGCTGGGCGAACATGCGGCAGAGCTACATTGTGATTTGGCGGCCGTTCTTAATGACGCCGAAATAGACTGTGTTTTTGCTGTTGGCAAGCATATGAAATATTTGGCGGACTTTATTGTACGTCAATATCCTAATATCAATGTGAGCTATTTTAACGACAAAAATGCAATTGAACGGGCATTACTACATGATATTCGTGATGGTGATGTGATCATGATCAAGGGGTCGAATTCGGGTGGCATGGCGTCCATCGTTCGAAAATTACAAAATCTTGATTTTAACCAAGACAAGCAAGCGGCAATCAGCTAATTGGAGCAAGGTAAAAACGAATGCTATATCATCTTTTAACCTCATTGAGTGATGAATACACTTTCCTGAATGTCTTTAGTTATTTGACGTTTCGAACCGGTGTTTCATTATTCACGGCATTTATCATTAGCTTTTTGTTCGTGCCAAAAATTATTTTTATGCTTAAAGCCAAACAGAAAAAGGGGCAACCTATTCGTGAAGATGGCCCGGAAAGTCACATTTTGACCAAGCAGGGAACGCCGACTATGGGCGGATTTCTTATATTGCTCGGGCTTAGTTCGGGAACTCTTTTATGGGCTGACCTCAGTAATCAGTATATCTGGGCCTGTTTGCTTGTAACAACCGGATTTGGTTTTATCGGATTTCTTGATGATTATGCCAAAGTTACGCGTTCAAGTTCTGCTGGTATATCCGGAAGAATAAAACTGTTACTTGAAATCCTTATATCGCTGGCTGCAGTTTTAATCATTATGGATGCTGCCGGACCTGATAAAAGCGAGATGCTGGCGTTACCATTTGTTAAAAACTTCATGCTTGACCTAGGTTGGTTTATGATCCCGTTTGGAATTTTTGTTCTTGTCGGCGCATCAAATAGTGTCAATCTTACAGATGGACTTGATGGACTGGCAATTATGCCAGTTATTATTGCTGCGGGAACCTTTGCCATAATAGCTTATGTTGTGGGTAATACTGTCTATTCAGGTTATTTAAATCTGACCTATGTTCAGGGCACAGGTGAACTCGCGGTATTCCTCGCGGCTATTATTGGTGCAGGCTTAGGATTTTTGTGGTTTAACGCACCGCCAGCAATGATATTCATGGGCGATACCGGTTCTCTCTCATTAGGCGCTGCGCTTGGCGCGGTTAGCGTTATAACCAAACATGAAATTGTCCTTGCCATTGTTGGCGGGTTATTCGTCCTTGAGACTGTATCGGTGATTGTTCAGGTGGTGTCGTTTAAACTTACGGGAAAAAGGGTTTTTCGTATGGCGCCCATTCACCATCATTATGAGAAAAAAGGCTGGGCAGAACCAACCATCGTTATCCGGTTCTGGATTATAGCGGTACTGCTTGCGTTGCTTGGCCTGGCAACATTAAAGTTAAGGTAATTAAGCAGATATGAGCACTTTTTCCAGAACAGATAATAGTATTATAAGCACTTGGTGGTGGACCGTTGACCGCTGGCTTTTGATGTCTATTGCATTGCTTATTACCATTGGAATTGTTCTTGTGTTTGGTGCTTCGCCGGCGGTGGCAGAACGCATTGGTCTTTCCAGTTTTCATTTTGTACAGAGACAAATAATTTTTCTGAGCCTTTCGATTGTTGTGATGTTTGCCGTGTCTCTTATGTCGCCGGTAATGGTGCGGCGGGCGGGCGTCGTTATGTTTGGGGTTTGTTTAATATTACTGGCAGCAACATTAATAATGGGTGCGGAAGCAAAAGGTGCGCGGCGCTGGATACAGCTTGGTTCCTTTACATTACAATCATCAGAATTTATGAAGCCGGCATTTATTATTTTTACCGCATGGATGTTCTCTGAAAGCAACCGAGTTCCTGGGTTTCCGGGATGGGCAATATCAATGGTATCATTTGCAATCGTAATAGGTCTGCTTATATCTCAACCGGATTTGGGACAAAGTGTATTGGTGGCTTGCGTATGGGGCATTCAATTATTCATGGCTGGACTTGCATGGATTTGGGTTGGCGGGTTAATTGCTTTAGCATTTGTAGGACTTTTGGTTGCTTATTTCATGTTGCCCCATGTGGAAAAACGAATTGATAACTTTTTATCTCCCCCGCCGGGCGGAAATTATCAAGTGGATCAATCGTTGAGTGCCTTTAAAAATGGCGGAATTTTTGGTCAAGGGCCGGGCGAAGGTGTGGTCAAAATGCGCTTGCCGGATGCTCATTCAGATTATATTTTTGCCGTTGCTGGCGAAGAGTTTGGCGTGTTTGTTTGTTTGCTGATAATGACCATTTTTGTTGTTATCGTGATCAGGGGCTTTGTTAATCTTCTAAAAGAACAGGATATGTTTACAGTGCTTGCCGTCTCAGGCCTTCTTATACAATTCGGCATTCAGGCGTTTATTAATATTGGTGCTAACCTTTCTATTCTTCCGGCCAAAGGAATGACGCTGCCTTTTATCAGTTACGGTGGATCATCAATGATTGCTTTAGCAATTGGCATGGGTATGGTTCTGTCACTCACCCGTCGTTATAGTCAATATAAACCAGGCCAAATCAATTTGGCATGGGGGCAACGATGATCAGACGCCGTACAAGTCATATTGTCCTTGCTGCGGGTGGTACCGGTGGGCATATGTTCCCAGCATTAGCGCTTATGGAAGAATTATTAAGCCGTGGTCATAGGGTTACGCTTATCACCGATAAACGCGGTTTTAAATACCGTAAAATGTTTCAAGGTATTAAAATATACCAAGTGGATAGTGCATCATTTGCAGGCAAAGGAATTTTTGGAAAAATCCTTACCATTCCCAAAATTATTACCGGTATTTTTGAGGCTAAATCAATACTGAAAATGATAGGGGCCGGGGCGGTAATAGGCTTTGGCGGCTATCCGTCTTTCCCAACAATTAAGGCCGCATTGTCACTAGGTATTCCCACATGCTTGCATGAACAAAATGCAGTGCTAGGCAAAGTGAACAGGCATCTGGCCAAATCAGTGGATGCGGTGGCGTTATCATTTGAAGAAACAAAGTTTGTTAATTGGCACCGCAATAAATATACCGCCGTTACAGGAAATCCGGTACGAAAAGAAATCGTTGAAATTGGCGATCTTTATTATCCCACATTGGGCGATGACCGGATTTTTAGAATTTTAGTAATTGGTGGTAGTCAAGGGGCTAAAATTTTTAGTGATGTGGTGCCGCAGGCCGTGTCAACTCTTCCGCGGGCATCGCAGCGCCGCTTGCAAATTACCCAGCAGTGCCGGGAAGAAGATATTGAAGCCGTAAGAGAGCTTTACGCTGATACAAAAATAGCCGTTGAACTGACGACTTTTATTGATGACCTGCCAACTTGTCTTAGGTGGGCTCATCTGGTTATTGGTCGTGCGGGAGCGTCAACTATTTCTGAATTAACCACGGCCGGACGGCCGGGTATTCTCGTGCCTTATCCTCATGCTACAGATAATCACCAGTGGGCTAATGCTAAGGAACTGGAAACAGCGGGTGGTGGATGGCTTTATAAGAATAATGAATTTACGGCAAAAACACTGGCGAAAGTTTTGCAGCGCATGGCACGCCATCCTGATGAGGTTTGGACCGCAGCAGAACAATCACGGAAAATTGGCAAACCATACGCTGCCAATGATCTGGCTGATATTGTTGAACGCCTTGCCATCGTCAAAGGCGATAAATCAATTATTAAAGTGAATAATATAACTGAAGACTTAAATGAAGAAGGGCTAAGAGCCGAAAAATGAGCACGGAAATCGGATCAAATAACATTGGCCACCCTGTTAATATAGGGACATTGCATTTCGTTGGTATTGGCGGTATCGGCATGAGCGGTATTGCCGAGGTGATGCATAACTTTGGTTATAAAATTCAAGGGAGTGATATTTCTGAAAATGCCAATGTTGTTCGTCTTCGCAAGCTTGGCATTAAAGTTTTTATTGGTCAGAATGAGGAAAATCTTGATGGGGCGTGGGGTATTGTTATTTCAACGGCTATTCAACCGGATAACCCGGAAGTGGTGGCGGCGCGTGCCCGTAAAATGCCGCTCATCAGGCGTTCTGAAATGCTTGCGGAACTTATGCGCCTTAAATGGTGTGTGTCGGTTGCGGGTACCCACGGTAAAACGACAACAACAACGATGGTTTCTGCCGTTCTTGACGAAGCAAACTTTGACCCGACCGTAATCAACGGTGGTATCATTAACGCTTACGGCACCAATGCAAGGTTAGGTGCGGGGGACTGGATGGTTGTTGAGGCTGATGAAAGTGACGGAACATTTATTAAAATTCCGTCCACGGTTGCTGTTGTGACTAATATTGATCCTGAACATCTGGATTTTTATGGCAATTTTGAAAATGCCAAGGCGGCCTTTGAAACATTTGTTGAAAATGTTCCTTTTTACGGCTTTTCGGTCATGTGTATTGATCATCCGGAAGTACAGGCTCTAATAGGTAAAATTATTGACCGTCGAATTGTCACTTACGGCTTTAGCCCGCAGGCAGAAGTAAGGGGAACAAATGTTTCCTTTAACGAAGGATCAGCACTGTTTGATGTAGAAATAAGTAACAGACTGGATGACAATGTCATTGTAATGAAAAATATTACAATGCCAATGCCGGGCCGTCATAATATTTCAAATGCGCTTGCGGCGATTGCCGTTTCCCACGAACTAGGTATTTCAGAAGATATCATCCGCCGGACATTTTTAAAATTTTCCGGTGTTAAACGTCGGTTTACTCTTGTTGATAAAGTGGATGGTGTGACGATTGTTGATGATTATGCCCATCATCCGGTTGAAATCGCATCAGTGCTCAGCGCAGCCCGCGAAGCATATAACGGGCGGGTAATCGCGGTGATGCAACCCCATAGATATACGAGGTTAGAAAGCCTGTTTGATGATTTTTGCGCCTGTTTTAATGATGCGGATATGGTGATTGTCGCACCAGTATTTGAAGCAGGTGAAAAACCTATCAAAGGGGCGGATCAAGATGCCTTGATAAA
>JAESUD010000311.1 GCA_016763335.1 Emcibacteraceae bacterium
CGACCCAAAGCGGACACTCAAGATGAGGTCATATCTTCTAATGTAATTTTTCCATCATCACCATCACCAGCGTTAAAACGTAGTGATTTTTTGTGACTTACGGTAAAATTTTTGCTTTCAATGTCTGAAACAACATACCAGTCGGCGGTGGAGTGTTTTTCAGTAAAGGTCACCGTCATATACCCTCGCCCACTGAGGCTGGAATAAGCCATATGGTCATTCATATCACGATATTTTTGAGCTAATTCATCCACATGCATGGCGCCATCTCCATAACCAGGTGAGGTAATGCCTTGCACGGCGAATTCGGCACCATAATGCTTACCGCCCTTTTCATGGCATAGCGAATGTGCCCACCCACAATGTGTATCTCCCGCAAGGACAACAGAATTATGGGTATGTTCTTCAAGCATATCTAGGACACGCTTTCTAGCTGGTTTATAACCGTCCCAAGCATCAGGGTTATATTGAAAACCAAGATCGTCAAACTTTTTCCAGCTGGCTTTGTCCGCGTCACTCGCGGCGGCTATTTCTTTGTCCGTGTAAACCGATGAAACAGGCGGTCTTTCTTGATAGCTCATAATGACCTGTTGACCAAGAATTTGCCACGGCACATTTGCTTTTTTTGATTTCTCTAGCATTGCCTGAAGCCATTTTTCTTGTGGTGCGCCAAGCATGGATCGCTCTTCAGTTTTTAGACGTGTATGAAATGCTGCATAATCCTTGCGGTATTCCCAACCTTTCGGAAGAGTATCTTCTGTAAGGTCGCGCAATGTTTTTGCATCCGTGACTTCATCGCCCTTAGCATCGTAAGCAACAGGAACCGTGGTTTTGCCGCCCATACCATTATCCACGGCTGTTCTCAACCAGTCTGCGTCTTCGTAGGTTAATCCTCGTTCGCGTCCTATAATACGTGTATCAAGCATCACAAGCGTTGCCAAATTCCCAAATTCAAAAGAACGGTAACTGACAAACATTTGTTGTTCTCGTATGGGTAACCATTCGAAATAAGCCTGATTTGCCGATGCCCGACGGGTGTGCCAATCACCTTCACCTGCATTATGATTTTCAGCGCCCGTAAAATAAGCGTTGTTGGCAAACTCATGATCATCCCATGCACAGATGAAAGGATAACGTCTGTGAATTTCTTGAAGATCTTCGTCGGTTCTATATTGGGCGTAACGTGTTCTATAATCAGAAAGTGTTACGATTTCATGGGGAGGATCGACAAGGCGTCCCATTTTCGCTGCATTTTCTGATTGGTATTCCCCAATTTGATAATCATAAATATAATCACCAAGATGGAGAACCGCGTCAAACTGGCCATTGTCACAAAGAGCTTTGTAGGCGTTAAAATATCCAAACGGATAATTGGAACAGGAAACGACAGCAAGGCGAACCTGTTTCATTCCTCTCTCACTCAAAGTGCGGGTTTCTCCAATCGGGGAAATTTGATCACCGACTTTAAAACGGTAAAAATAATCTTGTCCAGGCTCAAGCCCCGTTGCATCGGCCTTGGCTGTATAATCACTGCCTTGCCCTGTATGGATATGTCCTTTACTAACCACATTAGAGAACCCTTTATCGGTTGCCACTTCCCAGTTAATATGAACGATACCATTGTGATTATTCATGTCAGGTGTAACCCGTGTCCAAATAATAACCCGGTCTTGTAATGGGTCGCCGCTGGCGACACCATGGTTATAACTAATCTTTATTGCTTCTTGAGCATTAGCTATGCTTGATGTCCCTGCGACCGCAAGCGTTGCGGCAGCACCTGCTGGAATTGATTTTAAAACACCTCTACGGCTTATTGTATTCTTTATGTTAGTCATTTTGATAGTTCCTTTTTATGATACCGTAATGCATTGCTTGGCATTGTCATTTGCCTTTTTGAGATGTTCAGGAAAATTATGTCTACACATTGAACCTATCGGGCCCGTCACACAACCCGAAATGTTAGAAAATAAAATAATGGTTATCAAAGGCTTATTGTGAAATGCATAATGTCCTCAATCAATAATTATTGAATCTTGAATGCCTGCTTTCAGCGGTGATCTCAAGTGAACGCTGCAACACGGTGGTTAAATTTTATAAATATAACCATTTTTGACTGATCCAAATCGATCTAAAACAAACCCTTTGATTATCCAATTCAACCTTACTTCCTTTTTTTTCAAATATAAGCTACTGTATGCATTAACCATAAAGAAAGAGGTCATTTCGATGAGTAAAGCCAGAGCACGTGAACGTAAGAAAAAAAGATTAGCCCGAGCGCATGAGACAGGTGTTGCCCCAACGCCCCCTGCCATCGCAGAGCAAAATCATAATATGGGCAAATACGACGCTCAATCAAACAAAGGCAGCAAAGGCAGCGGCGGTAAGAGCATTCCAAACTTGGCGGCCTCTAGCCGCGGCGCGGCGCGGTCTGGTTAAAAAGCGTGGCCGGGGCAATATTAAAGCCAATATTGGTTTGTTTTCGGTCATATTTCGTCATCAAACAAAGGTAATTTTTACATTAGATTCTGAATTCGGTAGTAATAATCATGAATTTGGTTGACTTATATTCCTAAGTAGTGTCAAAGGCGCATACGTTTGATTAATACTTTTACTTACACATCCACTTCTCTTTCCGAATAATTAGGTTCAGTCGAGGGTAATAGACGTAAGTCTTTATCAAGCTCACATATTCAGTTACAGTTAAGTGACTGAATAAATACTAATAATTTTATAAGGAAAAATAATATGGCAATTGGTACAGTAAAATGGTTTAACCCTGCAAAAGGTTTTGGTTTTATCGAGCCTGAAAACGGCGGCAACGATGTGTTTGTTCACATTAGTGCTGTTGAGCAATCAGGTCTTTCAACATTGGACGAAGGTCAAAAGATCGAATTTGAAGTTCAAGAAGAAAGAGGCAAGCAGTCTGCTTGTAACTTAAAAGCTGCTTAATTAAAGCACCATAATTAGTTATTAATTAAACACGGGTCATATATAAGACCCGTGTTTTTTTGTTTTAAAACAAAAAATTATCTCGTTGAGGCCATCCAGACACCGGCGCCGACCATGAAGCTTCCCCCCGTATAGCCAAACCATTTCACCGCCGACTCACTTTGAAATATTTTTCGCGCCCTTGCCGCTAATATGACGTACCCCATAAGGGCAACGCCCGTTACCACTGATGAGGTGGTAATAAGAACGAGAAACTGCAGCCATAAATCACCCGTTGGATCAATAAATTGGGTCAAAAATGCCAAATAGAAAGCCAATGCTTTTGGGTTTAATAATGCCGTCCAGAAACCGTCTCTTAAGTTATCTTTCGCACTTACTTGCTTACTCTCGATAGATGAAGATTTTGAATTTCGTGCTTCCAGTATCTGTGAAAGTCCTAAATAAATCATATAACATACACCTGCCCACTTCATAATTTGGAAAAGAAACGGTGAGGTTTCCAAAATGGCCCCCACGCCTAATAGAGAAAATATCATCAACACAATCCCTGCGATGAGATCACCAACAATACATATAATTGCCGCTCTCGTCCCTTGCGTTATAGCACGCCCTGTAATCAACATTACGCTTGGACCCGGTATCAAAGTTAAAACTGCCGTCGCAATTATAAAGCCAACCCATAATTCAAAATTCATTATTCAGACTCACTTTTGATAATTCCATCAGACATTAATTTATTTAATGTTGGGGTTATTGCTTTTGACCAGATACCGTAGCCGACTTCATATGGGTGTAAGAAATCGGGCATGACTTCGGCGGATAATGTGCCGTCTTCTTCTAAGAAATTTTCATTTATATTCATAAAAAATATATTTTTATCATCTGCTAAGTCCGGCAACTGCCTATTAATTTCGTTATTACGAATGCGCATAAAGTCATTCGGGTTTTCACCACGCGGAAAAATCGCCAATAATAATATTTTAGTCCTCGGCAAGCGTGACCGCAGTTCAAAAAGCACTGTTTTTATACCTTTCAAGGTTTCACCTGCCGGGGTTATACCATTGCCGGTATTATTGGTCCCGATCATCAACACGCCAACCTTTGGTGATATGCCGTCAACTTCACCATTTTGCAATCGCCAGATTAAATGTTCTGTCCTATCGCCACTAAACCCTAAATTGACCACATTCCATTTAGAGAATGTTTCGTTCCAATTATCATGCGCCCGTTCGGGCCATTTATGCGTGATGCTATCCCCGATCATCAATAGATCCACATTGCCTTGTTTGACAGCCTGCAATATGCCTTGGTGACGTTCGGCCCACCACGGCGCCCCAATGCGGCTAACGGGTGTTGTTGTAACATCTTGCGGATTAATATCATCCGTTAACTGCACCGCTGCTATGCTCGCGCAACATATGACGACAAATGAACATAGTAATAATATTATTCGCTTCATATCCCTCACCCTCTATTTTTTTGACAATAAAAACTACACCGTGCTAACAATCAGATCAAGGTCTAGCATTGAACCGCGAACACGCGAACTTAAGAAAGGTGTCGAGCAGCATGACTGCATTCAGGTCAAATCAGGAATTTAGATTTTCTCTTGATTTATATTACACCGAGGGCAATACATATATTGATCCGATTATTCTGACCCCCTACCATAATAATTATAGCCACATTAAAATGAAAGAAAAATGATATGTCATTCTTACGTATTAAACCTAACCTTCTGCTATGTTTGTTAACGCTGTTTTTATATGCACCCTTCGCACAGGCAGATGACAAAGAAGATGTCTTGAATGTTGTTTTAAAATGGGCGTCGCTTGAAAATAATTTAATGGCCCAAGCAGAATTGGTCACAGATGACCGTGTTCAATTATTTGAAATGTGGCGCCGTGTTGATCAGGCACAGAATTTAAAAGTACAGCTGGCTCAAAGAGCCTCAACATTAAAACAAGATCCCGACTGGAAAGTCATTGTCACTGTAGAAGCCCCTATGGTCCGCATATACGGTGATGACGCCGCAGTGGTAAGCTTTAAACGCATGTATGAAGTTATTCCAGGGATTGGTGCGCCAAAACCAATGTGGCAAACATATATTTCAATGACATTAATAAAAGAAAATAACATATGGAAAATTGCCCACATGCACGGTTCCGGTGATTAATCACCTATAACTTCCTAATGATCGATTGCAGCAGGTAAAATAAATTTCTTTGATATTAGTGGAATGACTACTTACGACGGTGACCTCAACCAAAAGCAGACAGTCGTTGAAGGTTAGTTCATACGTTCACATGCCCCCTCGCCTTAAAATATAGACATCAAGAGGCTGGGATGTCTTCAGGGTCTAGCGTCCGTATATTATAGGAGCCATGTCTTGGTCGACAATTCCTTATCATTGCACAAAGCTGGAATTGACTAAGATTAAGAAAGTCTATAAAAGTTTGAGCATAATTTAATGTGTCTAAGGAGATAATATTGCCGAAGTTTTATGACAAACTGGATGAAACTCTGGAAAAATTTATAAAAGAACAACCAATGTTCTTTGTTACCACAGCGCCAAAAAATGGCCGA
>JAESUD010000312.1 GCA_016763335.1 Emcibacteraceae bacterium
GGCAACAGCGACCGTCGATATTAAAACGCAAGTTGAAAATATTCAGGCCCAAACAAAAAGTGTTGTAGAGGCTATTGAAACTATTAAAATAACGGTGCAGCAGGTGAGTGAAATTTCCACCTCAATTTCTGCTGCTGTCGAAGAACAGGGTTCCGCAACTCGTGAAATCAGCTCTAGTGTTCAAGAAGCGTCAAGAGGTGCGCAGGAAGTATCGGCTTCAATATCCGAAATATTAAATGTTTCTACCGAGAATGGTGTAGTATGTAAGGATATTTCATCAGCATCTGACTTGCTGGTGTCACTTGCAAATGGCCTTAATGATGAAGTTAAAAAGATGCTTGAATAAAAGGTTCTAATTTTATTTTAAAAAAGCGGAATGTGTTTTTATGTTCCGCTTTTTATATAAATAAACTGCTGCCTTGAGGAACTACAGAACTTATTCTTCTAAGACCATCCTGATAATTGGCAAGTTGCTTACGTAGATGCGCCGGGACGGGACCATCTGTCTTTCTTAAGGCATCCTTCTTTAATTGTTCGGCAATGGGATCATAGGTGAGGGAGCGGAATGCTGATTTCACGACGCTGATTGCGTATTCAAGTTCTTGTGCAACAAAACGGGCATCGCGCTTATCTAATACTGAAAATCTATCATCTAGTTTAAAGGCAAACACGCCGCCAATTTTACTGATGTTGCTCTCTTCTTCATCTTTTTCAAGATTAAAAAGTTCTTCGTTAGATAAAATTAAGGATGGCTCAAACCCAAGTTTCTTTAAGGCGTCCCGTTCTCCGCGTCCGGCGATGAGTTCTACACGTCCACCGTCTTTTGTCGCTATTCTCAGGCTATTCCCATAAGTGTCGAGCTTGGCTCGTTCGAATTCTTCTACTTCTTTAATACCATTTCGTTCATTTTGTATCTGTTTAAGTTTTTCGGCAATGATGGCTTTTGCATCAAATTTCACCTCTTCTTCTTTATTCTTGCTGGTGCTGCTTCCGGAATTATATGAAACGGTGGTTTTTAAATAGCGGTAAGATGTTTGGTTTATCCGGGTGGACAATGTTCTATAGGTATCACCTTGTTTGATTTCAATTTTTTTAGTGATCAGGTTGTTAATTTTTATATAAAAATAATCACCGGCACGGGCCGTTGTCTGGGTTTCTATTAATCTTTTTTCATCGTCCTCAAACTCGCCCATCGGAAGTCCAAGCTTGCTTAAAACAGATGTACCATTTGTGGCAAAAGCAATGCCAGTGGCGGCACGGTTTTCGGTAGCAAATCCTAATTGTTTTACCCAGCCGGTTGCCCCGGTTGTTCCGTCAATCTTCATGGCAAAACTATCGGTACCGCCGCGCAGTCCGTTACCGTCAACATCACCTGATGTGGTACCAGTTAAATATACATTGCCGCCGGATACTGCGATAGAACCGCTGCTATCGGTTTGATCACTGCCGATGAATTTCGTCCAGTCTGCCGTTGCACTTGCACCATTATCATCAAGGGCTAAAATAAAATTATCCAACCCGCCTAGTGGTGCGTCAATTTCCGTGCCGCCGCCAGACAGGCTGTTGTTACTGCTACCAGAAACATAAATGCGGCCGCCGTCAACCACGACTTTTCCAATTTCACTGCCCGAACCCATATCACCGAAATTATATGACCATATCGATGTGGAAAGGTCGTCTTTATCAAGCTTTTGTAAGATAAAGTTTCCGTCTTCGTGACTTGCGACAATAATATTACCGTCCGCTGCGACAGCTATTCCTTGTCCAAAGTCCGAAATGGATGAACCAAATTTAACATAATCTGCTTTTTTACCGCTATTTCCATCAATTTTAAGGACAAATACATCATCATTCCCTGTCGGTGTTTTAGTAGATAGTTCAATAGAATTCTGCTTGCCGGTAATATATACATTGCCGTCGCTATCTGTGGTGATTGATGTTGCTGCATCGGTGCCATAGCTGTCATTTAAATACATCCATTGCTGGGTGCCTACATTATTATATTTAATCACAAAACTATCAAGGCCATCAAATACATTATTACTGACGGCTAATGGATCATTGCTTTTTGCTGTGGTTACTTTGTCAGCTTGTCCGGTAATGATGATATTGTCATTGGCATCAACCGTTAAGGCATAACTATTTGCCTGCCCCTGACTTCCCACCAGTCTGCTCCAGAGGAACTTTCCGCTGGCATCATATTTATTTAAAAAGGCATCGCCAGTTTCAGATGTGTTTAGATGATTGGCAAAGCGGCCATCGGTTGCACCAACCGTATAATAGTTTCCGTAACTATCTGTTGCGATAGCATTTATTGTTGTTTTTGCAGCACCCAGTAACGGGTCATTATTTGCTGTTGATGCGCTTTCTTCGGGAACAAGTAATGCTTCCCCAACATTGGAAAAAAATGATTTATGAAAATCGTTATCTGCCTGTACATTTGCCAGATCGGAAAGCTTGGTAATAAAGGAGGTTGTCGGGACGTCGTTATCAACCAATTTAGTGGTTAGATCAATGGTGTTGACATTACCGGTTATATAGAGCGCAGGTTCTGTATCAGCAGCCGCAAAGCTTAGTTTTTCACTAAAGTTGGTTTTAATTCTAAAGGCATATTTATCCGGTTCAACTTCTTCGGCAAAAAAACGTGTTTGAAATAAAGGTATTTCCTCACCTTCATCGTCGGTGGTTTTTATAGCTTGAATTCTATTGTTTATCTGAGCAGTTAATACTTCAAAAGTTCTCTCATCCTCTGCTAGTGGTACTGTAATATTAAAATTTTCTGTAGTCTCAGTGATAACGCCGCTGGTGATTTTTTTTCGGGTGATGGTGATGGTGAAAGTTTCACCGCCTACCAGCTCTGAAATCGGATCATCCACTTTACCTTCGTGAATTACTGGTCCGACAAAATCATACTCTTTCTTGCCTAGTCCGGCGCGCGCAACCAAGCCGCCACTTTTTTCACCGTAAAGCAAAGTTAACTCATCAAATTTTTCAGTATTGATGAAATCTTTAACCTGAGAAAAGCCAAGTCTAAACTGTTCTTCAAGGGCAGCCATTTTTCTATCGGATGTCCGTGGATCGCCAGCATATTCAGCGATGGTTTTTAGATCTTTTAAGGCGTTATAAAGGGCAAACAACCCTTTGCTGTCAATATCAAGGTCAGCATCTCGTACCAGATTATTAACTCTGTTTATAAATTCATCCTTATTTTGAATGGATGAGTAATCTTTTTTTAGAAGTTTATATAAGGCGTTTGATGAAAGATTTTCTGATAACCGCTCGCGTTCAACAGCATTATCTTGTTCCCAGGGCGTGATCGCACTATTGGTATTACCGAGTGATACATTTGATGGTACAGACGGCAATGTCTGCAAGGATCTCGTTTGCTGTCTGGCAGAATAATAAGAACCTAGTAGGTCGGCACCGAAATTAACGATCTGAAAACTATTTTCGTCTGACATAGTAAATTTCCCTAAAATATACATCATCTTTTGATGCAAGTAACATGCCATTTTCACGTGTTTTTCAGAAGCATGATTTATTCTCATAAAACAATGGATTATCAAGATAAAAACTCTTGTGAAATGGTTGATTTGTAAATTTACAGGGTAATAAATGCCTGCTATTGTGGCTCAATGAGAAATAATTGCAGCATAAGAGGCCTTAATGGAAGTATTTGAAAGCAAACCACCAGCATATTCTATTGATATATTGGAGAAAATTGTCACGGAGTTTTACGGGAAAACAGGCGATATTAAACCTCTTGTCAGTGAGCGGGACCAAAATGCGCGGGTAATCACGGATGACGGTGAATTTGTCTTGAAAATCGCCAATAGTGCGGAGGATCCAGAGTTTCTTGATTTTCAAAACTCAGTACTGAACCATATTATAGATATTGATCCGAGCCTTGCCGTTCCGGCTGTTGTTCAAGGAAATGACGGGCAGGAAATATTTCAATATGGTGAAAATGATGTTCGTTTGATTACTTTTCTAAAAGGCGATATTTTTAATGATGCACCAAAATCTATCGCACTTTATGAAAACCTTGGGCGATTTATGGGACGATTTTCAACGGCCATGCAGGGCTTTGGCCATGCAAAAGCCCATCAACCGGATTTCTTATGGAATCTTGATGCTGCACTCAACTGTAAAAATTATATAAATGATGTCGTTGGTGATGATGTTAAAGAACTCGTTGGTTATTTTTACGAACGTTATGAAACATCTGTTGCCCCACGTCTTAAAAAAATGCGTTCAAGCGTTATTCATTCTGATGCTAATAACTTTAATTTAGTGGTTCAGGATGAACAGATAAGTGGACTTATTGATTTCGGTGATATGCTTTTTTCCAAGCAAATCAATGAACTCGCCATTACCCTAGGTTATGCGATGATGGATGTTGATGATTTATTTGCTACATCAAATGCCCTTATAAAAGGATATACAGGCGAATTTAACTTAACTGAAGACGAGCTTGAAATAGTTTTCGACCTTGCGTCTATGCGTTTGGTGATGAGCATCCTTATCTCGTCTCATAGATCAATAAAAGCAAGTTCGAAGACACATAAAGAATATCTGCTAATCACCCAAGCCCCGGCAATTAGAACCCTTAGAAAGGTCAAGAAGATTGGTCTTGGGTTTTTGGCAGCTTTCGCCCGTAAGGCAGGTGGTTACAGGGCAACCTCGACATATGATGCGCTTGTTACCTCATTAGAGGGTGTAAAAGCCGTTAATATGTTTGATTTGATCTTCATAGTGAACCAAGGGTGCTTTTTGATAATGTTATTGGTGCGCCGGGAACTGAATTTATTCAGGAAGGCAAAAAACATCAAAAATGGGTGAGGGATCATTTTGATCAAAATAATGTCCGGTATGGTCTCGGCACTTATGGTGAAAATCGCACATCATTTCTATTTGATGGTTTTGAAGGGGTCGGCAGCACAGATGCCCGGACAACACATCTTGCAATTGATATCTGGCTTAGGGCACCGGAAAAAATATATGCACCGCTTTGCGGAAAAGTACAGAATATTGCCAGCAATGATATTGCCTTTGATTATGGAACAGTTTTAATATTAAGTCATAAAATAGCTGATGGGCCAGAATTTTATACTCTATATGGTCATTTAAACAAAGCTAGCACTGACCATTTAAAAGTCGGTGATGTGATAAATGCTGGCGATTATATCGCGACACTGGGTGATGTTGAAGAAAATGGTGGTTGGACGCCTCATCTTCATTTTCAATTGATATCTGATCTGATCGGTATTGATGACGGTGATTTTCCTGGAATTTGTTCACCTTCAGTTTGGAATGTTTGGAAAGATATTTGTCCTGACCCAAATCTGATCATGGGGTTTATACCGGAAAGCTTTAAAAAGCCGGATACGACTATTGATGAAATGATGGATGAACGTAAACTTGTGCTGGCACCATCATTGAGTGTTGCTTACAAAAAACACCTGCATATAGTTCGTGGTTTTGGGGCATATTTATATGATAGCTCAGGACGCGCATTTCTTGACTGTGTTAATAACATTACCCATGTTGGTCATTGTAATTAACATGTGGTAAAGGCAATAGCAGCGCAAGCTGGCAAATTAAATACTAATTCAAGATATCTTTATAAAGGTATCAACCAGCTGGCATCGCGGATACTTAAAACCATGCCAGACCCGCTTTCTGTAATGTTTTTTACTAACTCTGGTTCGGAAGCAAACGAACTGGCTCTGAGGCTAGCGAGGCATTATACGGGCCGAAAAACAACCATCGCAGTTGATTGGGGTTACCACGGTAATACAAATGCTACCGTTGAAATAAGTCCTTATAAATTTAACCGTAAAGGCGGCAAGGGGTGTCCAGAAAATACTCGAATTACTGAGTTTCCTGATCCGTACCAGGGACGGTTTAAGGGTTATTCAGAACAAAGTGGCAAGA
>JAESUD010000313.1 GCA_016763335.1 Emcibacteraceae bacterium
GATAATAGAATTTTTGAAATGGTTGTTATCCCAGGATTTTTTTGCACGCTGTTGGCTAAGAATGGCATATTCGTCGCATTCCTCGCGGCTGAAACCATATTTCGTAGCGATCATATCTGCACTGATACCCTGCAGAACCGAGCCGGTTTTATTGGTGACCTGGGGATCAAAAAGCCATGCCCCGCCGTCAAAGCCCATTTGAACCCGTGACATGCTTTCAACACCGCACCCAATCATAAGGTCGGTTTGCCCTGCCATCACACTTGCTGCTGCGTAATTTGTTGCCACAAGGCCCGATGCACAGAAACGATTAATATGAACACCTGGCACATCATCACTATAGCCCGCCATAATTGCGGCAAAGCGTCCAATGTCGCCGCCCTGTTCACCGACCGCGGTAACACAGCCGGTAATGACATCATCAACGGCTGTGGCATCAAAATCATTTCTTTCCCTAAGAGCGGCAAGTATTTGCGTCAGCAGATTGATAGGCGTCACTGAATGAAGACTACCATCTTTTTTGCCGCGTCCGCGCGGGCTTCTCACATGGTCAAAAATATAGGCATCGGTCATGATTGTTTCCTTAAAATGATTGAGCATCCAGTGACATTACATCATCTGCGCCGGCTTCAACTTTTATTCTTAAGCTCGCGGTTTCTGGTAATATATGATTAAAAAAGAAGTCTGCAGTTTTGATTTTATTTTCTAAAAATGTTTTATCACCTGTGCCTTCGGCTATCATATTTTTTGCTTTTAATGCCATTGTGCCCCATGCATGACCCATTGATACAAGGGCCATGAGGTTGAGGTAATAATGCGCGGTTGCCCCGGCATGGTCAGGGTTTTCCATGGCGTTTTGCATAAGCCACATGGTGGCGGCCTGTTGACGCTTAAGGGCTTTGTCGAGCAATGTACAATAATGTTCCATGTCGTCATTATCTTTATTATCATCAATGAAAGACTGGATCATGGCAAAGTATTTTCTAATCACTTCGCCATTTTTTCGGGGAAGTTTTCGGCCAACAAGGTCCATTGCTTGAATGCCGTTGGTGCCTTCATATATGGGGGCTATTCTTGCATCACGCAAAAATTGTTCCATACCCCATTCATTTATATAGCCATGACCGCCAAGACATTGCATGGCCCTGCTGGCGGCTTCAACGCCCTGATCGGTCAGATATGATTTAAGGACCGGTGTCATCAGGGCCAGCATATCATCCGCATTTTCGCGTGTTTTTTCGTCGGGGTCATTATGTGAAATATCAATTTGTAATGCTCCCCATAATGCCATGGCCCGCGCCCCTTCGGTAAAGGCACGGTTTGTCATCAACATGCGCCGCACATCAGGATGAACGATGATCGGGTCCGCGGCATCATCCGGGTTTTTAGCGCCGGTAAGGGCGCGTCCCTGAATTCTGTCTCTAGCGTATTCGGCAGCATTTTGTTGCGCGACTTCCGCAATAGCGAGGCCCTGAACAGCAACGCCGAGACGCGCTTCATTCATCATTGTGAACATAGCGCGCATGCCTTTATTTTCCGGACCGAGCAAATATCCTTTGGCATTGTCGTAATTAAGCAAGCAGGTCGCATTTGAATGAATGCCCATTTTTTCTTCAAGTGACCCACAGGTTACGCCGTTTCTGTCGCCTAAGGAGCCATCATCTTTAATGTTAATTTTTGGCACAATGAAAAGGCTTATTCCGTCCATTCCGTCCGGGGCGCCGCTAATACGGGCCAGAACCAAATGAATGATATTTTCCGTAAGATCGTGATCGCCGGCAGAAATGAATATTTTTGTTCCGCTAATATTATATGACCCGTCGTCATTTGGCTCGGCTTTTGTGCGCAGCAGACCAAGATCAGTACCGCATTGTGGTTCGGTTAAATTCATTGTACCTGACCAGTCACCAGAAATCATGTTTGGCAGGTATGTTCTTTTCTGATCGTCAGTGCCCCATGTATGAATAGTTTCTGATGCGCCTTTGGTCAGGCCTGGATACATCGCAAGTCCTCAATTTGAGGAGACCATCATTTCATTAAGGGCAATACCGAGCGACATTGGCATGCCTTGGCCGCCATATTCTGGATCACCCGTTAAGCTCTGCCAACCAGCTTCACGAAATTGGTCATAGGCTTCCTTAAAACCTTTTGGCGTTGTGACGACACCGTTTTGTAATAAGCAGCCTTCTTCGCCGCCGCTCAGATTAATAGGTTGAAAAACATTTTCTGTGATCTTGGCGGCTTCTTCCAAAATAGCATCGATCAGGTCTGGGGTCGCTTCTTTGAAAGGTTCCAACGCGTTATATTGCTGCAAATCGAAAACATCATGCATTAAGAATTTATAATCTTTTACAGGGGCATCATATGTCGGCATTGGAAATCCTTAAGGTGATGTTGTTATAATTAGGGTATCCATCATTTTAGAAGCTCGCTTCATTATAGGTAAATATTGTCACCAGTATATCAATAGTTACACAAGAACTTAATCAATATTGATAACAAATTTGGTTCAAAAAATATCACTTGTAAAGAGATATTAAATATTCTGTCGGGCAGCCTAAGGAATGCTTGTTAAATGTGGCAATTTTATGAACGGATTGTTCGCTTGCAGGATGAGCTTTTTGGGTCTATATAAGGCCAAAGAGTGATTCTTTTTATGCCAATTTTGCCATTAAATTAGACTTTAAATGTGGCAAATAATTATTCAACGCCAAATTAAATAGTAACCCATATGCAGATTTACCTGCCCATTGCCGAGCTTTCCATGAACATATTTGTTCTTTTTGCCATGGGTGGTGGTGTGGGGTTTTTATCTGGCATGTTTGGTGTTGGCGGTGGGTTTTTAATGACCCCGCTATTAATTTTTGCCGGAGTTCCACCAGCAATTGCCGTGGCGACCGAAGCAAACCAGATCACGGCGGCATCTGTATCTGGCGCAGTTGCCTATTGGCGGCGCGCTGGCATTGATTTCAAAATGGGCTTTGTCCTTATTGGCGGTGGTATAATAGGCACTTATTTTGGGGCGATGATTTTTACCTACCTCAAATCCATCGGTCAGGTTGATTTGATGATTTCGTTGTCCTATGTGGTTTTTCTAGGCAGCATTGGCGGATTAATGTTTGTGGAAAGTGTCCGTAGCATTCTTCGGGCACGTAGCGGACAAGTCGTTAAAGTGACAAGGCGGCAACGTACTTGGATTGACGCGCTGCCTTTTAAAATGCGGTTTAGAAAATCCAAGATGTATATTAGCGTCATCATGCCGATCGCGATTGGAGCTCTCGTTGGTGTTCTAGCGGCAATTATGGGGGTTGGCGGCGGCTTTATTATGGTGCCGGCAATGATTTACCTTCTTCATATGCCGACTAATGTGGTTATTGGAACGTCGTTGTTTCAAATTACTTTTGTAACGGCGTCTGCGACTTATCTTCATTCAATTAATACCCAGACAGTTGACGTGGTGCTCGCGGTAATTTTGTTGTTAGCGGCGGTTATTGGTGCACAGGTTGGTGTGATCGTTGGTGCAAAATTAAAGGGCGAACAGCTCCGCATATTACTTGCGGGTATGGTTCTTATTGTTTGTGCTAAAATGGCATTTGATCTCGTGGTTGAACCGGAAGAACTCTTCACGATTTCAGCCGTGGAGGTGGAGGGCCATTGATGAATAAATTCAAACAATTAATGGTCTTATCATTTGCCGGATATATCATTTTATCTAGTCTGCCGGCACGCGCTGAAACCTTGGTCACTGACCTATCACAGCATGTTATCGAAATTACATCGCAGTTTTCCGGCAGCGAACTCCTTCTCTTTGGTGCAATTGAACGCCACGCTACGGAAAGTATTCAGTCTGATGAAATTTCTGTGCAAGGTCTTGATTATGATATTATCGTCGTTGTTCAAAGTGACCCTACCGACTTGGTGATCAGAAAAAAAGAACATATCGCGGGCATCTGGATTAATAAAGAAAATCAGACGTTAAAAAATGTGCCGGGCTATTATGTTATTGGTTCAACGCGACCGCTTGATGAATTTCTTTCAAAAGAAGTTCAGGTGGAGTGGGGGTTGGGCTTAAATAATTTAACAATTACCAACGAAAATGGCGATGAAATTGTTGAATTTAAACAAGCTTTAATTAGAAATATGATTAATAAAGGTTTATATCAAGAAGCCAGCGGTAACGTGATCGTTAAAGATGAAATATTGTTTCGTGCAAGTCTGGCTTTTCCCTCTAATATGCCTGTCGGGAATTATAAAGCAGATGTTTATCTGGTTCGAGATGGCAATATCATCATTAATCACAGAACGGATCTTTTGGTTGATAAAAGAGGGATAGAGCGTTTTATTTATAATTTTGCTCATGAATATCCGCCCTATTATGGCATGATGGCAATTTTTGTCGCAATATCCATTGGTCTTTTCACTGGCTTCGTGGCTAAGAAAATTACCTGATTATGAGTTGCCGTTAATGCGCCACTAATTGACCAGTTCCGTTTAAACTTTGTAAGTAATTGGAAATTTTTTGCCAAATTTCTGCTGACTCTGCATCGCCTTCATCAATGAAATCTCGTTCGATTTGAATTGAATATCCTACCGCATCATTTCCATATTGATTTATCAGGTCATGCGCTGCTATTTCAAGTAGCGGATTAGGGTCCATTCCGATCAATTCCATCTCTAGGAATATATTTGTGGTAACGGCCGTGGGTTTTTTGTTGCGGCGGCTGTAGCTATCTATAAGAATAGGGTTTGAATTCATGTTTCTTACTCCTTAATAAAGTAAAAAAGCAAATTCCATGCCATCTTTAAAGTATTGTATTTATTGAAGAAATTTATGTATTAAACATCGAAGGGCACTAAGTGCCCATATCAAATCTGCCTAATAATAAAAAATGCCTACTATTGTACTTGCAAAATTTGATGATCCTGTAAATATAGGGGTCCTAAAATTAATTGAGGGTTACATGGATAAAAGATTAAAGGCTTTGCGGCAAAAACTGAGAGAAGAAAAACTTTCAGCTTTTCTGGTTCCCCATACGGATGAACATCAAAGCGAATATACGCCGTCCTATGCCGAACGTCTTGAGTGGATCACCGGATTTAAAGGCTCGGCAGGGTTTTCTGTTGTTAGCTTAAATCAGGCGGCTATTTTTGTTGATGGCCGTTATACTCTTCAGGTGAGAGACCAGGTTGACCTATCATTATTTTCAACATTAAAATTACATCAGGATCAGGTAGAAGATTGGCTTTTTGATAATCTTGATGAAGGCAATGTCGTTGGGTATGATCCCTGGCTTCACAGCAAAAAATGGCTTGAAAAGGCAGAACGGAAGCTGTCACCAAAAAACATTAGCTTAAAAGCAGTGACTAAAAATCCGATTGATGAAGTATGGCTGGACCGCCCGGAACCATCAAAGGCTTTGGCCAAATTACACCAAGACAAATATTCAGGTGAAAAATCATCACTAAAAAGAAGGCGAATTGCCGGGGAAGTTAAATCAAAGGGAGCCGATGCCCTTGTTTTGACAGCCTTAGACAGTATTGCATGGCTTTTTAATATTCGCGGCTCAGACGTGGATACTACGCCTTTGGTTTTAAGCTTTGCCATTCTTTATAACACTGGAAAAGCAGCACTTTTCATTGATCCAGATAAAATAGATGATGATATTTTAAAACATCTGGGAAAACAGGTAAAACATTATCCCAAGGAAGATTTTACCAGTGCACTTCAGAAGTTGGGAAAAGATGGCCTTAAGGTTATGGCCGATCCAAAAAGTGCCCATGCGGCTATTTTTGAAGCTTTACAAAGCTCGGATGCCGTTATCATAGAAGCCGATGATCCTTGTCAGCTCGATAAAGCTTGTAAGAATGATGTGGAACTTGATGGTACACGAAATGCACATATTCGTGATGCAGTCGCCGTCTGTAAGTTTTTATGCTGGGTTGATGAAAATACCCCTAGCAGTAAAATTGACGAAATCGATGCGGTAAATAAGCTTTTGGAACTACGTAAAGAAGTATTTCTTTTTCAGGGTGTCAGTTTTGATACCATAAGTGGTGCTGGCCCTAACGGGGCAATAGTTCATTATAAAGTGACAGAAGAAACATCTCGTAAACTTGAAAATAATATAATTTTCCTTGTCGATTCCGGTGGGCAATATCTTGACGGCACTACAGATATTACAAGAACCATTGCTATTGGTAAGCCGACAGAAGAACAGAGAAATAATTTTACACGGGTATTAAAAGGGCATATTGCCCTTGCCCAAGCGCGGTTCCCGGTGGGTAGAACTGGCGCACATTTAGATACACTCGCCCGCAAATCACTTTGGGATGTTGGCCTTGATTATGACCATGGAACAGGTCATGGCGTTGGTAGTTATCTGGGTGTACATGAAGGCCCTCAAAGTATTTCACCGCTCGCTTATAATGTTCCCTTAAAACCGGGAATGATTATATCTAATGAACCGGGATATTATAAAACCGGCGAGTATGGTATCCGCATCGAAAATCTGGTGATTGTTGGAAACAGCAAATACGAAGAGGAAGAACGTCCGATGCTCACTTTTGAAACCATAACGATGGTTCCGATTGATACACGCCTTGTAAATGTACACATGATGACAGCAGCAGAAATTACCTGGTTGAATATTTATCATGCAAAAGTGCGGGAAAAAATTATGCCTTTTCTTAAGGGCAAAGATAAAGAATGGCTAATTCAAGCCACTGAAGCAATTACAATAGTTTAAAATTTCAAGAAAGCTCAAGATATGAATATCTATGGCCATTATATTGGTGGTGAATATAAAAGCGGCATAAGCGGCCGTTTCGGTGATGTGTTTAACCCGTCTACAGGGGAAATATCCTCAAAAATTTCCTTTGCTAACAAACAGGAAGTCGAAAATGCGATTGCCGTTGCGCAGGCGGCATTCCCGGCGTGGGCGGCTACATCGGCACTAAAACGTGCGCGGGTTATGACAAAATTCACAGCGCTTCTTTATGATAAGCAGCATGAACTTGCGACATTAGTGGCGCGCGAACATGGCAAAGTAATCGAGGATGCCATGGGTTCTGTACTGCGCGGTATTGAAGTGGCTGAATTTGCTTCAGGCGCACCTCATCTTCAAAAAGGGGAGTTTTCAGATAATGTGGCAAACGGAGTTGATATTTATTCCATGCGAAAACCACTTGGTGTTGTTGCAGGTATTACCCCTTTTAATTTTCCGGCAATGATCCCGTTATGGATGGCGAGCATGGCGATTGTAACGGGCAATACTGTGATACTTAAGCCTTCTGAAAAAACGCCGGGATGTGTATACCGTCTTGCGGAATTGTTTGTTGAAGCTGGTGGCCCAAAGGGCGTATTTAATGTTATTGGCGGCGACAAAGAAGCCGTTGATGCGCTACTTGAAGATACGCGTGTTAAGGCGATTAGCTTTGTGGGTTCAACAGCTATTGCCAAATCCGTGTATGAAAAAGCATCGGCAAATGGCAAACGATGTCAGGCAATGGGTGGTGCAAAAAATCATATGATAGTAATGCCGGATGCGGATATAAATGCTGCGGCTGACGGAATTATGGGCGCAGCTTATGGTTCAGCGGGCGAACGGTGTATGGCTATATCTGTTGCGGTTTGTGTCGGCGATGAAACCGCTGATAAACTTATTGAAAATCTCAAACCACGGGTTAAAAACCTTAAAATTGGCACGTCACTTGAAACCGGACTAGAAATGGGGCCATTGATCACCAAGGAGCACCGTGAAAAAGTAATGAGTTATATTCAAATGGCAAAAGACGAGGGCGCTGAACTGGTTCTCGATGGTCGGGACTTCGTCCTTGAAGGCCATGAAAATGGATATTTCCTTGGCGGAACAATTATTGATCATGTTTCAAAAAATATGAAATCATATCAGGATGAAATTTTTGGCCCTACACTGCAAATTATACGTGTTGGTACTTTTGAAGAGGCGGTGGCCTTAACAAATGATCATCCGTACGGTAATGGCGCCTCGATTTTCACCCAAAATGGTGCTGTTGCCAGAACATTTGCCGATACGGTTGAAATCGGCATGGTCGGTATTAATGCGCCCATTCCTGTGCCGCTGGCATTTTATAGCTTTGGTGGCTGGAAAAGCTCATCATTTGGTGACCATAACCAATATGGAATGGAAGGCTTAAGATTTTATACCAAAGTAAAAACAGTGACTTCAAGATGGTCTAAAAATGCCATTGGCGCTGAATTCTCCATGCCTGTCCACGAATAGAGTGAAAATAATGAACGAAGATATATTGTTTGATGAACATTCCGGCATTGGCACAATAACCCTGAACAGACCGGGCGTTCTTAACGCCTTATCAACGGGTATGTGCAGTGCCATGGATAAACAACTCATGACTTGGGAAAATGACACTTCCATAAAAGCCGTCGTTATAAAGGGCTCAGGTGAAAAGGCATTTTGCGCTGGGGGCGATGTTAGAACTATTGTTGAACAGGGGCCTGATAATAATCTGGCGGCAAAAGAGTTTTTCTCAACCGAATATAAAATGAATGCAAAGATATTTCATCTTTCAAAACCGTTTATTGCCTTGCTTGATGGGGTGACTATGGGTGGTGGCGTTGGTGTTTCCATTCATGGGTCGCATAGAATTGTTACTGAAACAACACTATTTGCCATGCCTGAATCTGCCATTGGCCTCATCCCGGATGTTGGGGGAAGTTATTTTCTACCACGCCTTCCGGGGTCGCTTGGGTTGTATCTTGGGCTGGCGGGGGCACGGCTTAAGGGCGCGGATATATTATATGCCGGTATTGGCACGGCTTATATGAGCTCGGAAAAATTGGA
>JAESUD010000314.1 GCA_016763335.1 Emcibacteraceae bacterium
AGACGTGCATATGTCTTCAAATAAGCCACAAACATACGGTTATAGGCAATTTTTGATTTTTCAGGATCCAAATCGAATGAATAGGCGTCTTTCATCAAGAATTCACGGCCGCGCATAATACCAAAGCGCGGACGCACTTCATCACGAAACTTCCATTGAATGTGATAGAGGTTAAGCGGAAGGTTTTTATAGCTTTTAACGCTGTTCTTAAAAAGATCTGTAATCATTTCTTCGTTGGTTGGCCCGAAAAGCATCTCTCGGCCACCACGGTCGGTAATGCGCAGCATTTCCTTACCGTAAGCATCATAACGACCGCTTTGTTGCCAAAGTTCAGCCGGCTGGATAGTTGGCATTAATAGCTCTACTGCGCCAGCGCGATTTTGTTCTTCGCGGACGATATCGGCGATTTTGTTTAAAACCCGTAATCCGGTTGGCAACCAGATATAAATCCCTGCACTCGATTGACGGATCATACCAGAACGAAGCATCAAGCGGTGAGAAACGATTTGGGCCTCAGCCGGATTTTCCTTGATGGTCGGGATAAAATATTTTGAAAGACGCATATTAAACCTTGAAAAATAATAAAATTAAAAATGATATCAATGCTATATAGCAAAGGGTGGGTTTACTGCAATTATCTTTTGATAATTGGGCGTCTTTTTCTTTCTTGGTCACAGAGCATATAAATTCGGTTTCTATCACGTTCTTTTAATGAAACACCGTTCCATAGAACATCGCCATCTTTAACGGTTACCTGACCGAGTATTATTTTACCTTCTTCATTTCCAGTAAGACCTGAACTTTCATTGGCATTCATATCTTTTAATGCATCATGGGTCATGTAAAATGAATATCCGTTCTCACCAAACATTTGCTCCATTCCGCTATTAATATCTGCTGGAACAAGCGCATTACCCCGCACATCAACATCGGCTTTATAGTTAACATCCGCATCCGGAATATGTGGTGTTAAAAGTTTGCATTGTTCCGATGTAACAATAATTATCCGCTCGGAAACATCATTTTTACGTGACGTTTCCTGTGCAACGAGTGAAACAGTCGTGCTTGAAAAAGCAAATAAAATCAAAATAGTAAACATATATCGCATCATTTAATCTCCTGAGTTTCATCATAAATGAAATTCACTCATAAGATCAATATGTGGCAAAATTACAACATGTTACAAAAATAATACAATTTTAAGAATTTTTAAGGTGACACAACCAAGTCACTCTATTAACTTACTTTTAATAGTGAGACCCAAGTTTGGGAGCGAGGAAACTCTTTAATAATAAAAAAATAGATTTGGTCATAAACACTACACCAAAAAAAGAGCAAGGTTTATTCCTTGCTTTTTTTATGCCTGAGATAGATTTCAATTCAATTATTTAATGGAAACAAGGTCGAAATAATCCACAAAACCGACGAGGATTATAAAGCAAACTGTAATGCCTGTGGTAATCCACATTTTTTTCTTGATATTTGCCTGAACCGGCGCCCCGACTTCAATACCGTCCTTAATTTCTTCATCCAGTTCACTATGACTGGTTATACCAAATGGTAAAACCATGAATAAAAATAGCCACCATGAAATAAAAAAACTAATGCTGTATCCTAAAATAGTCATTTTCTTACCTTTATATCTGTTCTAGCTCAATAAGTGTTCCGCAAAAATCTTTTGGGTGAAGGAATAATACCGGTTTCCCGTGCGCCCCTAGCTTTGGCTCTGACTGTCCGAGTATCCTCATTCCTTTTTCGAGCATCCTATCACGCGCTACTTTTATATCATCTACTTCAAAACACAAATGATGAATACCACCTGAGGCAAATTTATTTAAATATGTTGTTATTGGTGAACTGTCACCTAGTGGATAAAGAAGTTCAATTTTTGTATTTCCTAAATTTACAAAGGCAACGGTGACCCCGTGCGCAGGTAAGTCCACCACTTCCGAGACATCCGCACCGAGCACGTCTCTATAAAGCTCTATGGCCTTCTCTAGGTCAGGAACCGCAATGGCCACATGATTTAATTTTTCAATCATTACTTAATCATCCTCGTAAGATTAACGGTGGTTACCGGCCCTGTCTCTTTGCCTGTATATTGCTTGGCCGCTTTTCTCGCCGACCTTCTGATAACTTCTTTGATTACATCATCATCTTTTAAATGTTTGCGTGACGCCAGTTCAAGGCCATCATGAATTTTATCTTCAATAAAACTTTCAAGTGTGCCCGGCTTTTCTTCCGGCAAACCAATTGTGGTAATTTCCAATGGCGCCAGAAGAAGTCCGTTACGGTCCATTATAGCATGAATAACCAGCGCCCCGTTAAATAACACACGGCGCCGTTCAACGATGGCCATGTCATCATCTTTAATAAGAATAGCCCCATCAAGCGCCATCCTCCCTGAAGGAACTTCATTAATTATTCCCGCGGGTCCCGGTGCAAGCTTAACCACAGAACCATTTTTAGGTACAATCGTTTTTTTATATCCCAAACGTGAAGCCAACTCAGCCTGCTTCATCATATGACTTTGCTCACCGTGGGTCGGCACAACTATTTCTGGCCTGATCCATTCATACATTTGCTTAAGCTCTTCTTGCCCCGGATGACCGGACACATGCACGAAAGCATTTTTCTCGGTAATCACCTCTACCGACTTTTCAATCAGCATATTATGCATTCTGGCGATAGGCAGTTCATTTCCCGGAATAATTTTTGATGAAAAAACCACTGTATCATTCTTGGCAACATGAACTTTTTTGTTATTATCTTGTAATATCCGCATCAAGGCCGCCCTCGCCTCGCCTTGGCAACCCGTACAGACATAAAACAATTTATGTCGCGGAAGATGAGATGCGTTCTCCTCCGTCAGGATCGGCGGAAAACTTTTCAAATAACCGCATTCACGCGCCGCTGCAACATTACGTTTTATTGAACGCCCGACAAGGCATAAATGGCGACCCATTTTCTCTGCCACGTAAGCAAGAGTTTCCACCCGCGCAACATTAGACGAAAATGTCGTGCAAAAAATAGCCCCTTTTTTGTCTTTAAGTAATCCCTCGAGGCTTTCACGAACAGCGAGCTCGGAACCGGACGGTTTTTCATTAAAAACATTGGTACTATCGCATACGATCGCCAGCACGCCAGCATCACCAATTTCTTTCAGTCTTTTTTCATCGGTAGCCGCACCAACAATTGGTGCAGGGTCAAGCTTCCAGTCCCCGGTGTGGAAAACAGTCCCAAGCGGCGTTGATATTCTTAACGCGTTTGGCTCCGGTATCGAATGGGTAAGCGTTACATATTCAATTTCAAAATCGCCAAGATCAAATGTCCCGCCAAGATCAATTTCGTGAATGATTACCTCGTCAAGCAAACCAGCATCTTTAAGTTTTGCTCTTAAAATTATTGCACTAAACGGCGTAACATAAATCGGGCAACGAAAACGCGGCCACAGATGCACCACGGCGCCGATATGGTCTTCATGGGCATGAGTTATCACAAGGCCAAGCAGGTCATCTTTAATTTTTTCGACAAAGCTGACATCTGGCATGATGAGGTCGATACCAGGCAAATATTCATCGGCAAATGAAATTCCACAATCAACCATTATCCACTGTTTACCGTAGGAATAAAGATTAAGGTTCATTCCTATTTCACCGGAACCACCAAGCGGTAAAAATATTAGTTGTTTATAATCTTTGGCCATTAGGTTTTATCAACATTAGATGAATATATTTCAAACAAACCGTAAGTGGTCAGTTCCTGATCGACAATTTCAATCACGTCTGTCGCTTCATTAAAAAGCGTGGCAAGGCCCCCTGTTGCAAGCACTTTCATCGGACTGCCATATTCCTTTGTAATCCGTGCCACCATACCTTCAACCATCGAAAGATAACCAAAAAATATTCCTGATTGAATAGCGGAAATAGTGCTGTTGCCAATTACTTTATCAGGCTTTACCACAGCCACGCGGGGCAGCTTTGCCGCCGCCATGCTTAATGCTTCCACCGATAAATTAACACCGGGCGAAATTACACCGCCGTGATAATTGCCCTGTTCATCGATAATATCAAATGTGGTTGCGGTACCAAAATCAATAATGATCATCGGACCACCATATTTTTTATGCGCTGCAATGGCATTGACCAAACGGTCTGCGCCAACTTCCGCCGGGTTTGGAAGCTTCACTTTTACATTAAGCTCTACCCCCTCTTCACCAACAACCAATGCATCACATTTAAAATAACGACGGCAAAGAAGCTGAAGCGGGAAAAGCGTTTGCGGCACCACAGTGGCAATAATCGCCCCGGTAATTTCAGTGATATCAAGGTTTTCAAAATTCAAAAGCTGTGATAGCCAAACCATATATTCATCGGCGGTGCGGCTATCCGCACTTGATATACGCCATTTATGAATGATCTTTTTATCATCATGTAAGGCAAAAACAATATTTGTATTTCCGGCATCAATTGCAAGCAGCATTTATTTCATCTCTTTCTTGGCTCTAAAGAACACATCCCCTGAATGAATGAGCTTAATTTCATTATCCATTTCTAACTTTAACGCGCCATCACTATCTAGGTCAATAAATCGTCCAATAAATTCTTCGTTAGCCGTTCTTACGGTTATCATTTCA
Source organism: Emcibacteraceae bacterium (assembly GCA_016763335.1). Classification (GTDB taxonomy): domain Bacteria; phylum Pseudomonadota; class Alphaproteobacteria; order Sphingomonadales; family Emcibacteraceae; genus Pseudemcibacter. The sequence goes on from JAESUD010000314.1 coordinate 4,637, forward strand.
CCAAGCCCTTTTGAGTTTTCAAGCCAGTGGTTTCTTATCTTTGCAAAGCCATCAACTTGCCATTTTTTAATCCAGAAAGCCATTTTTTGAGCGAGTATATTGAACACTTCAAAATAGTTAAAAATGCCTTTAGAATAATGATTTATGTGCGTTGCCTCATATAATGCCAGATCGGGATGATGGCTAATATTAATACCAATACCGATGATAATAAAATTTGGATCTGTTACGCCTTTTGAATAAGTTCCTAGTAACACCCCTGATATTTTCTTACCCTTTACCAACACATCATTGGGCCACTTACATTTAATATCATCATTTTTTAAAAATTCGCTGACAGTATCACGTACCGCAAGTGAAGTAATAAATGTTAATTGGGACGATGAATATAAGTCTTTGCCGCTGTTATAAATAAGCGAACAATATAAATTACCCAGCTTTGACACCCAT
>JAESUD010000315.1 GCA_016763335.1 Emcibacteraceae bacterium
GAGGCGCAGGCACCATTGAGTTCCTCTATGAAAACGGTGAATTTTATTTCATTGAAATGAATACAAGACTTCAGGTAGAGCATCCGGTAACAGAAATGATCACCGGTATTGATCTTGTCCGTGAACAAATCCGCATTGCTGACGGGCTACCACTTCAATTCAAGCAGGAAGACATCAAATTTTCCGGTCATGCGATTGAGTGCCGTATTAATGCAGAAGATCCGTTTACATTTATGCCATCACCGGGCCAGATTAAAGATTATCATACCCCCGGCGGTCTTGATGTTCGGGTTGATAGCGGGCTTTATACCCGTTATAAAATCCCGCCCCATTATGACAGCATGATTGCCAAGCTTATCGTACACGGTAAAACCCGCAATGAATGTCTAATGCGTCTGCGCCGTTGTCTTGAAGAATATGTCATTGACGGTATTAAAACGACCATACCGCTTCATCAAAAACTGATACGCGAAGATGATTTCATTAATGGCGATTATAATATTCATTGGCTTGAAAAATATCTCGATAATTTAGTCACTGAATAAGGTAACCTATGGAGATCACTAAAGAACTCCTTCTAAATGCTTATATGCAGGGCATTTTTCCGATGGCGGAAAGTGCCGATGCCGATAATATATTTTGGGTTGATCCGGACGAGCGGGGTATATTCCCGCTCGATAATTTTCATATTCCCAAGAAACTTGCCCGCAAGATAAAAGCCCAACCCTTTGATATTCGCATCAATACGGCCTTTAAACAGGTAATGATTAAATGTGCGGAACCGACGGATAATATTGACCGTCAAAATACGTGGATAAACGATCTTATTTTAACTCGTTACTGCGAACTTCATGAACTTGGATATGCCCACAGCATTGAATGCTGGCAGGATGAAAAACTGGTTGGTGGTCTTTACGGTGTTTCAATCAACGGTGCCTTTTGCGGCGAAAGCATGTTTCATGATGTCACCGACGCCAGTAAAGTTGCATTGGTATATTTAGTGGCACGGTTACGGGTTGGTGGTTATACCCTGCTCGACACCCAGTTTGTCACCGATCATTTAAGTCAGTTTGGTGCCATTGAAATTTCCCGCAAAGAATACCGCGCTAGATTAGCGGAAGCACTGCTGGTTGAAAATACTGATTTTTATTCATTGTCCGAAGATGCAGACGGATCAACCATTCTGCAATCGGTAACCCAGACATCATAAACGGCATGTTCAAGTGGGGAAATCGCAGGACTTGATGCAAACATCCACCCGGAAAACACTCGCACTGGTTCCCCCATATGGCCTAGATCGGTTATTTCAAGAAAGGCAACAGATTCCGGTGTTTCTTCCGGCGGGTTTGAGCGACAGTTGCGCATGGTAATTTCCAACGTTCCGAATTTCACCGTTTCATTGCGCACAACATTTATCGTTTTGAGCTTTGCAGTAATTTTATCAAGCGCACCGAGCGTAACAACAGGTACTTCCTGCGCAACGGCACTTAACGCCATAAATATAATGGATAATATTATTAAAGGTCCGCGAACCATAATGTTATTCGCCGTCGCCGCTACCGGCAAATTTGCTCAATATACCTAAGAAATCAACGGCCCCTTGGGTTTCTGTAATTTCGTCGCCCTCTTCAAGCATCACATCGCTACCACCTGGGTCAAGTACAAGGTAATTACCACCAAGAAGTCCCTCTGATGTAATTTTTGCGAATGTATCTTCTGGAAGTTGGATACTGTCATCAATATTCATTTCCACGACTGCACCAAAAGTTTCCTTATCAAGTCTCTGGCCAGTAATAGTTCCTACGTTAATGCCGCTGATTTTTACTTCACCACCAATGGCAAGACCGTCAATTTTATCAAATACAGCATAATATGTTGTACCGCCTGTTCCGCTGACCCCTGTATTACTGAATGCAAAAAACAGAAAACTACCTGTAATCAACAGAACCACAGCGCCCATAATTGTTTCAACCAGTTTATTGCTCATATAAAATGCTCCTAAAGCTAAGCTTTAATTTCAAGGGGTCCAGGCTTCATAATCGCCAGTTGATTTTTTACGCATCCCACCTTCGGTTAATGCACCGCTTGGTGAATAGGCATTCACAGTACCGGTTTGGTTTGGTAGATGGTCTTTTTCCCAGCTTTTAATAGTACGGGGTTTTTCAAGTGGCGTATGATCAACAATTTTATGGAGCCAAGCATGCCATTCCGGTTGAATGGAACTTGCTTCGATTTCACCAGCAAAAATAACCCAACGCTTTTTACCGTCTTTGGAAACATAATATTTATTGCCAATCACATCTTCGCCAACATTTACACCTTTAAAAAAAGTGTGGATCAGAGTTCCGATAGTCGCAACATGCCACCAACCAAAAATTCGTCTAATCAATCTAACAAGCATATCTTATCCAATTATTATCTTGGGAATTAATAAATTCATCATTCATTCTATACCCCGAAGCGCAAAAGAGAACAACCATTAAAGCAACTCATCCCTGTTATAGTTATCATAAATATTGATTAAGCTTGGCAATAATAAGGCCTTGCTTTCACTCACAATGATAAAATAGATAAACAAGTCAAATAATTAGGCCTATTTTTGCATAAAAGCTGCATATATGACATTTCTCCCTCGACTCACACAAACACTACATCTAGTCATTAGCGTTTATGTCAACCACAAAATATATGAAAAAACACTTTATCAAGACAGCATCTTAAGTTAATATTTTCCATAGAATCGAAACAGAATAAAAATAATTAAGAATAAAAAATATTACAAAATTTAATGATCATTTTAAAAGAATTTAAAGCTTTCTTTTAAGTGCAAGGAAATAATAATGAAAATCCAAAGGTGCTATACAAAATCGTCAAAATCAGCTTATGAGGACATCACATTTCGGTCGACAAATAGTGAAATCCGCAACCCTGATGGTGAATTAATTTTTGGATTAAATGATTTTGAAGTGCCTAATGGCTGGTCACAAGTGGCGTCGGATATTATTGCGCAAAAATATTTCCGCAAAGCCGGCGTTCCCGCATGTCTTATTTCTATACCTGAAAAAGATATTCCTGAATGGCTTTGGCGTCATAAACCGGATGATAAAGCATTGGACGCCCTGCCCGAAGATGAAAGATATGGCCCCGAAACCAGTGCAAAACAGGTTTTCAACCGCCTTGCCGGCACATGGACATACTGGGGTTGGAAAGGTGATTATTTCGACGATGAAAAAGACGCCAAAGCATTTTATGATGAACTGAGCTTTATGCTCGCCAGTCAAATGTGTGCGCCAAATTCACCGCAATGGTTTAATACCGGACTTCATTGGGCTTATGGTATCGACGGCCCGTCGCAAGGTCATTATTATGTCGATCATAAAACAAAGAAACTCACCCGTTCAAAAAGCTCTTATGAACATCCGCAGCCTCATGCTTGTTTCATTCAAGGGGTAAAGGACGATTTGGTCGGCGACGGCGGCATTATGGATCTTTGGACCCGTGAAGCGCGCCTGTTTAAATATGGCTCTGGCACTGGCAGTAATTTTTCTACTATCCGTGGATCAGGGGAAAGCCTTTCTGGTGGCGGTTCCTCGTCCGGGTTAATGAGTTTCCTTAAAATCGGCGATAAATCAGCCGGTGCCATTAAATCCGGCGGCACAACAAGACGCGCGGCCAAAATGGTCATTGTTGATATTGATCACCCCGATATCGAAGAGTTTATTAACTGGAAAGTGATTGAAGAACAAAAAGTATCCGCACTAGTGACCGGTTCAAAAATCACCGAAAGACATGCCAAAGTAATTATGACCGCTTGCCATATGGATATGGAAGATGCCTGCGACCCTAAAGCCAACGACACTTTAAAAACGGCAATGCTTGCCGCCCGTCGTGATCTGATCCCGGAAAACACTATTCAGCGTGTGATCGGCTTTGCTAAACAAGGCTTTAAAGAAATTGATTTTAAAACCTATGATACCGATTGGGATTCAGAAGCCTATTCAACGGTTTCGGGTCAAAACTCAAATAATACCGTACGGGTGAGTGATGAATTCATGCAAGCCGTGGAAAATGACGATGACTGGAACCTGATCCGCCGCACCGACGGAAAAATTGATAAAACCGTTAGTGCCAGTGAACTTTGGCAAGATATCGGCCAAAGCGCATGGCAATGTGCTGACCCGGGACTTCAGTTCCATACAACGATCAATGACTGGCATACTTGCCCGAACAGCGGTGAAATTCGCGCGTCCAACCCTTGCTCGGAATATATGTTCCTTGATGATACGGCTTGTAATCTTGCCTCACTTAATTTGATGAAATTCAAAACGTCAAATGATGATTTCGATGTTGAGAGTTTTGAACATGCCACCCGCCTATGGACTATTGTTCTTGAAATCGCTGTGACAATGGCACAGTTCCCGTCAAAAGAAATAGCCCAACGCAGTTATGATTTTAGAACACTAGGCCTTGGTTTTGCCAATATCGGATCCCTTATCATGTCGTGCGGTTATTCATATGACAGCGACGAAGGTCGCGCCCTTTGCGGGTCTATCAGCGCGTTGATGACAGGTATTAGTTATAAAACTTCGGCAGAAATGGCCGCGGAACTCGGTGCATTTCCAAAATATCATGAAAACCGCTCACCAATGCTACAGGTCATTCATAATCACCGTACTGCCGCATGGGGTAAATCCTATTACCGCGGGCTTCATACAAAACCCGCGCCATTAGATATCGATAATTGCCCATTTAAAGAAATTACCACTGCTGCGGGTCGCTCGTGGGATATTGCGCTCGCAAACGGTGAAAAGTTTGGTTTTAGAAACGCCCAAACCACCGTGATCGCCCCTACTGGCACCATTGGCCTCGTTATGGACTGTGATACGACCGGTATTGAACCTGATTTTGCCTTGGTAAAATTTAAAAAACTTGCTGGCGGCGGATATTTTAAAATCATCAACCGCATGGTTCCCCACGCCCTTAAACATTGGGTTATACCCCAAAACAAATTGGTGAAATATCATCATATGCCGTCGGACATGGCAATTTAATCCGCGCGCCGCATATCAACCATAATAGCCTTAAAGCAAAAGGGTTCGCTACTGCGCAGATTGATCAGATTGAAAAAGCTATTGAAAGCGCGTTTGATATTACATTTGCTTTTAACCGCTGGACGTTTGGGGATGATTTCTGCACCGAAGTTCTTGGCTTTACCAGCGAACAGTTAAACGATCCCGCTTTTAATATGCTTAGAGAATTTGGCTTTAGTAAAAAACAGATAGAAGAAGCCAACGAATATAGCACCGGTACATTTACCCTAGAGAATGCCCCGCATATAAAAGACGAACATTTATCCGTGTTTGATTGCGCAAATCCCTGTGGTAAAAAAGGCAAACGTTTCCTAAGTGCAAAAAGCCACATTTATATGATGGCGGCGGCACAACCGTTTATTTCCGGTGCCATTTCAAAAACCGTAAATATGCCAAGCTCGGCAACCATCGAAGATTGCATGGATGCCTATAAACTGTCGTGGCGACTTGGGTTAAAGGCCAATGCCATTTACCGCGATAATTCAAAATTAAGCCAACCGCTCAGCGCCGTTTTTCTTGATGAAGAAGAAGTGGAAGACATTCCTCTGCTTGAAAAAACAATTGCGATTACTGAAAAAATTGCTGAAAAAATAGCGGAGCAATCCGCTCAAGTCAAAAGACATAAATTACCAACAAGGCGTAAAGGTTACACACAAAAAGCCAGCGTTGGCGGCCATAAAGTCTATTTACGTAGTGGCGAATATGACGATGGGACACTCGGTGAAATATTCATCGATATGCATAAGGAAGGCGCAGCGTTCCGTAGCCTGATGAACAATTTTGCCATCGCCATCTCCATCGGCCTTCAATACGGCGTACCACTTGATGAATTTGTCGATGCGTTTACCTTCACCCGCTTTGAACCATCAGGACAGGTTACCGGTAATGATGCCATTAAAATGGCCACGTCGGTACTTGATTATATTTTCCGCGAACTTGCAGTTTCTTATCTTGGCCGCACCGATCTTGCCCATGTGGTTCCCGAAGACTTAATGCCCGACTCGGTTGGTTCCGGTGACAGCGCAATATCATCAGATGAATATATCGCCCAGACCGACACTGCCCTTCACCGGGTTATTGGCCTGACCAGCACCGGATATGTTAGAAAAAACAACCTATATGTTTTGAAACAAGAAAAAGTTGAAACCAATAAAACCACATCTTTTGCCATTAGCGATGATACTAAAATTGCTGTCGGTGCAGAGCTTATAACTGAAACGACAAATACCCGTGAACACAAGCGTTCAAGCCAGATTATTGAAGCCAGAATTAAAGGTTATGAAGGCGATGGTTGCGGTGAATGCGGTAATTTTACAATGGTTAGAAACGGAACTTGCTTGAAATGTGATACCTGTGGCTCGACCAATGGTTGTTCATGATGATGGCATGAGATCAAAACCTTAAATATATCTATAGTTTTAAAGAAATTTTTACTATTTTTTTACCAAATTAGGTCACTCTTATCCTTCATTCAAATTTTAGGAGGATTTTGGACCTCCTGTGATTAATAGTAAAGCAAGTTTTAAGGCACAGTATATATGGCGGGTCAATCAAGCGCATCACCGTTTCTGTTTATAAATAAAAAACCAACGTTAACCTCTCGGACAAGGTCATTTGACATTTCTTCGCCGGTTACTGACGGTATCGCTATTATAAATATCGAAGGCGATAATAGCTTTCGCCTTATATCCGCAAACCAGCCCTTTCTTAAAAATATTATCGACCAGGAACGCGACCCTATCGGATCGCATATTGAAAATATATATTGGGGCGATAATGTTGAAGATAACAGACTTCAGGATCAGCTGGAAAAATCATATGCCTCAAAAGAACCCCTCGCCTTTATCTGGCAGTTATCTATTCTTGATGAAATGCAAACGTTGCTTTGTAAAGTTATCCCGCTGAGAAACAAAGAAGGTGAAGTGGCTCAAATCACCATAACGACAGCAGATTTTGAAGATACTGAAAATCTTGAAATTGAAGTAGAGCGTTATAATTATTATGATGAATTAACCGGCTTGCCGAACAGGTTTCAACTTTTTGAACAGTTAAAAGACAATATTTCCACAGACAAGTCTCAATTTAGCGGTTTCATCAATCATCAAGGCACCGAAGCAGCAATTTTATTTATTAATGTAAAAAAACTTCAACGTGTGAATGAAAGCTACGGTTACGCTCAGGGTGATAATGCTTTAAAAACTGTCGCTAACCTACTTAAAGAAACAATTCATGAAAACGCATTTTTAGCGCGATTTGGTAATGATAATTTTGTTATTTTCCTTTCCGGCGAACATTTTGGTAATGTAAAACAGGAAGCAAAAACCCTCGCACAATCTATTCATCATAATTTTGCAACAAAACCTCTTAATACTAAATATGATCTTCGCCTGTCCGTATCAATCGGCATCGCATCCGGCAATGCCAATGAAAAAACCATCGAACAACTTATGCAAAATGCCCATATTGCGCTTAAACGTAATAATGACATAAGTTCAAACCAGACAATTATATTCAACGAGGATTTAAAAATTCAGGCGGCAACAAAACTTCGCCTTGAAACGGAATTTCGTGAAGCATTAGACGCGGATGCACTTGAGCTTCATTATCAACCATTAGTGAATTTACAAAATGGTATGATTAGCGGATTTGAAGCATTAGCAAGATGGAATAATTCAAAACGCGGCACGGTGTCACCGCTTGAGTTTATTGCCCTCGCCGAAGAAGCAGGCCTAATTATCCAATTAGGTGAATGGGCCCTTAATACCGCCTGTATGCAACTTAAATCATGGATTGATAATAATCCCATGGCCTCTTCATTATTTATGGCAGTCAATGTATCAAGCTCGCATATCCTTACCGGTAACATTGCTGCAATGACCCGCGATGCCTTGGCAAAAAGTGGGTTAAGCGGCCCAAATTTAAAACTGGAATTGACCGAGAGTACAATCATGGAAAATTCCGATATTGCACGAAATATCTTTCTTGATCTTAAAGCTCACGGTGTATCGCTCGCGGTTGATGATTTTGGAACCGGTTATTCCTCGCTTTCTTATTTAAGCCGTATTCCCGCCGATACTATAAAAATTGACCGTAGCTTTATCAGCAAAATCGACACAAGCGATGAAGGTCTTAACATCATCAGAGTTATAATCGACCTTGCAAAATCACTTGGCATGACCATCATCGCCGAAGGTATCGAAACAAGAGCACAAATGATAAAGTTACAACAACTCGGTTGTCATTACGGTCAGGGATTCTTATTTTCAAAGGCATTAACAGCGAGCAAAATTCCTGATTTTATATCCAACCAGCCTTTTAAAAAAATGATAAAATAAATTACTCGAACTTTATCGCTTAAAAAGGCATAATTGTTTTTTGTTTGTTTAACGGATTATAAAAATCATGGAAAAAATATATAAACGTCAACCCACGATCAGAACGTTACCAACACAGAGCAATATTAATGCAAACGGTCATATTTTTGGTGGTTGGATTTTATCGCAGATGGACAGCGCCGCTGGCATTGAAGCCATCCGCCTTGTTGGTGGCCCCGTCGCCACAATAGCCATTGAAGCGATGAAATTTCATGCGCCGGTAAATATTGGTGACTGGTTAAGTGTTTATACAGACATCAAAAAAATTGGCCGCACATCCGTTACCATTCATATTGAAGTCACCGTCGTCAGGCGCGGAAACGAAGAAGAGATTATTGTCACCGAAGGCGATTTTATTTTTGTCGCCCTCGATGAAAATCATAAACCTACTGAAATTAAAAAATAATTATTCAAATAGGTATTTAGCCATAACAGTATAAATTTCTGTTTGTTGAATTACGCCCATCAAATCTTCCGGGTTATCAAGACCGTATGAATATACAGGAACATTTATTCCTGTATGCGCTTGATCGTTAATGTTATTTGTACCGTAATAAGCACCAAGCTCGTTGCCGCCTTTAGTGCGTAACAATTGATATAATCCCGGAATATGATCACGTCTAAGTGTTCCTGTGTATGCTTCCGGTTTATAAATAACCTGTGTTGCCTGCCCGTGGTCGGCGGTAACGATCACCACTGTGTTACCCATTTTCTTGGCGTAATTAACGGCTATTTCCACTGTGCGGTCAAAAGCAAGCATTTCACCGATTGTGCCGCATGGTTTGGCAATATGGGTTTGTTTATCTATTGATGCCCCTTCAATCATTAAAAAGAAACCCTCGCCTTCATCACTACCAAGGCTATCAAGGGCATATTGTGCCATTTCTTCAAGTCGTGGCATTATCCCTTCGTGAGCCGGGTTGGCTTCGCACGAAACCGCGTCTGGGAAAATAACCGTACGGCTTTGATCAATTTGCACAATATCAGCACTGACCCCGTTTGGCCCCTGCCATTCAACCGGCATATGATGGGCACCAAAAACACCAAAAACTTTTGTACCACTTTTTAAATCCAGCAATGCTTCACGGCTTTGAATAACTTTATAACCAAGTCCCTCTGCCTTTTGCTCAACGGTTCCGCCGCCGCCAGCCATTGCCGGTAAAAGCTCCTGGCCGCCGCCGAGCATCACATCAACATTTAAATCAAGCATCTGTTCAACAATCGGTCTGTCATTATGGGTTGAACAGGCCTCATCGCCAGTTTTCCAACAATATCTGTTTTGTGCATGCGCAGCAAATGTCGCCGGTGTAGCATCGGTAATTGCCGATGTGGTTACAAGACCGGTTTTATAACCGTGCTCTATCGCCTGTTCCATAATGGTTTTTATCGGGCTACCGTCAAAGGCACTAACCGCAACGCGACCATCACTGGTGCGCTGCCCTGTTGATATGGTCGTACCGCCACTGGCGCTTTCACCGACAAATTGAATTTTTGTCGGGTCCTCAACCATTAACTGGTTAACAATAACCGATCCACGACTTTTCATGGTATCGACATAAAGCCCTGCTTTACCGTCAGATTCATAAGCACGGGTCAAGGCAATCTCTGCTTCCCCCATACCGTCGCCAATAAGCAATATTATATTTTTTGGTGCAGCAATGGCAATTGATGACACAGAAGCCAGAAAAGCGCCGCTAAGCAGAAGAGTACGTATCATAGATTTTTCCCTAATTATTATCATATATTGAATAGACCAATTTTAAGACAATATAACAAGCAAAAATAACACAAATGTGACAAACAGAAAAACCCCGATGCTAATTAAAGCACTCGGGGGTTTTTGGTGAGCCCGACGAAGTTCGAACCTGTGACCTACTGATTAAAAGTTAGAAGCGTTAAACCTCAGATACAAGAGTGACTTTTAGGCCATCCATAAAATCTGCCACTTCTATCTGACAAGAAAGCCTTGAGCTTTTTTCAACATTAAAGTCGCTTTCTTCCAATAGGCAGCTCTCATCTTCTTCGGGTTGTTGTAACTTACTGTACCAACCCGCATCAACATAGACATGGCAACTGCAACAAGAACAGCAGCCACCGCAAATGGCTGCCAAATCAGTAAAATCATTCGCACGAATATTTTCCATCAATGACATACCTTCACCTGCTTCTATCTCTCGACTATCGCCTGCCACATCAGTCACAATAATTTTAACCACTAAAAAACTCCAATATTATAATTTATATGTTAGAAAAACACCGTCACAGAAATGTGGGAAGCTCTATGCCGTCAAGGCTGTTTATGAGTTGCGCTTTTTTGACCTTAATTTTCCACTGGCCACCCTCGCGTACTAACCAGTAGTCTAGGCCAACAACATAATCGACCATTTGTCTATTAGTCCGGTGTTCATAAACTTTTTCATTGGCTAGTACACGTCTATTAAGACCTGCATCATCCTCCCATGCCTCAATATTGGTCACCAACCTTCTCATTCTACGGTTAGGCTCTTGATTATGGGCAAAGCCGGTTTCTAACCTTACTATTCTATCAACAAGGCGGCGGCGATCATCAAACATAATGTTTACTTGTTCCCTCGGGTCCGCCAACGGTTCGGCAGGCGCCCAATAAAGGCATTCTTCGCTATAAAGAGAAAGCCAATCTTCAAAACGCCTATTATCAAGCAAGCGTGCTTCATGATACAAAAGTTGAGCGCACTCATGTTGTAGTTTTATATCTTCAGCACGAGAAAGGTCTTTAGACGCGTCCCGCCATGCGATCAACTCATCATAAAATTCTTGCGTTAAATACCTGGACTCTAAGGGTGCGTCTTCAGCAAAGTTAGACATTATTGCTCTCCCGTTCCATGACTTCCCTATAAGTATGAAGATAATTACGCATCGGGGCCTCGTCGGTAGATGGGACCTTCAATGTCCCGTTCTCATCCGGTTCAATTTCGCCCAATCTATGCATTCCTCGGTGCATCATAATCCATTCTGCTTCCGGTGCTTGCAACCCCTCCCAACATCGTTCGAACGATTCCATATCATCAACTTCACCAAAATTTGGAAAATCTTCTGCCACACGCATGCGAAGCTGGTTCACTTCTTTTGGTGCCCCTTTCAAGGTGGTGGCGTACCACGTAAGCTGAGTTTTAGCATGAGCGAGTGGTTCAACCACTTGAATTTGATTGCCAATAATAAGTAAATTAGGAAATATATTAAGATTAATACCTGCACCCGGCGCGCCTTCAAGCGCTTCAAAAGCAGCCTTATCACCCAAATCATCCTTTAAGCTGTCTGCTAAATATTCACCGCCCGGTGTTGGCCTCAACCGATCCCAAAGAGATGAGCCCATACCAGGTCTTTGGTGTAAAAAACCATGCCCATTTGCAAACGCTTTACAATACATTGGCGAAGCATCCGGATCTTTGGCAAAATGACTGCCGCCCTTACCTGATCCATTTCTAATGCGCGTCATTTCAAAAAGAGAACGATGGCCAAAAGCAGGGTGATAACCATCCGCGGCATTATCCCA
>JAESUD010000316.1 GCA_016763335.1 Emcibacteraceae bacterium
GCGAAATCGCCGGGTTAATATCGTATTTGAAGAATAAGGAAAAATAATGAAAAAATTACTATTAGTATTGATGGCGTTTTGTTGGATGGCTTCACCCGCCATTGCACAAAGTTTTCCAGATGATGAAAAAGCAATTATTGCGGTGCTTGATGATTTTCATGATGCTGCTGCTAAAGCCGACAAAGAGCGTTATCTTGGTCATTTCACCGATGATGGTGTCTTTTTAGGCACCGATGAATGGGAACGTTGGCCGTTGCATCCTGAATTCACTGAATATGTTGGTGGACGGTTTGCAAATGGTGGCTGGTCATACCACTCTGAAGAGAAGAATATCAATTTTTCAAAGGATGGTAGTTTGGCATGGTTTGATGAAACCAGTATTTCCAATAGCAATGGCGGCCGTTTTCGCGGCTCTGGCGTACTTGAAAAAGTGGATGGAAACTGGAAGATCGCCCATTATGTTTTGAGTTTTCTTGTCTATAACGAGGTCGGTGGTGACGTTGGTAAAATCATCGCAGCACAAAAAGAAAAAATGGATAATAATTAAAGATATTTTTTAATGATCTGATCTAACTCGTCAGGACGCACGCCGCTTTCTCTGAGTGATTTTAAAGTGATTGATTTGTCTCGTTTGGCAAGGCGGTTGCCGTCTGGTGTGCTCAGCAAAGGATGATGGTCATAAATTAATTTATTTAGTCCGAGTAAATGCTGTAACAGCCTGTGAAAATGGCTGGCATAGTATAAGTCCTGACCTCTGATTACATGACTGATATTTTGGATATGATCATCAATAACAACGGATAGATGATAACTGGTCGGGAAATCTTTTCTCGCCAGAACCACATCGCCGAGCATTTCCGGGTCGGCTAGTTGTTCGCCTGTTTTTAAATCTGTCCAGTATAGTGGCTCAGTAATCAGGCTTAAGGCTTTTGCCATATTAAAGCGCAGAGCATGGGGAATGCCGTCGGCTATTTTTTGTGTTTGTTCTTTATGGCTAAGATCGCGACATATACCGGGATAGATTATGCCTTCGGGCCCGAGCTTTGGCCGCATATGCGGGGCGCGGCTGCTATCCTCAATTTCACTACGGATATCTTTTCTTGTGCAAAAACAGGGATAAAGCAAGCCCATTTGATCGAGCTTATCAAGGGCTTTTTTATAGTCGTCAAAATGTTCAGACTGGCGTCTTATTGGGGTCTGCCATTTTAAGTCAAGCCAGTTAAGATCATCAAAAATACTTTGCTCAAATTCAGACTTACAGCGCAGATGATCTATATCTTCTATTCTCAGAATAAATGTGCCGCTGTGTTTTTCTGCAAAATCATAATTTAGTTTTGCACTATAACCATGACCAAGGTGAAGATCACCACTTGGGCTTGGGGCAAATCGGGTGATGATTTTATCAGTTTGCGTCATGTGGGCCTTTGCTATAAAACGGCTAGTGTTTATTAATTTAAGAAAGTAGAGCGACAATGAGCGAATTACCACAATTAAATGGCCCCCGTATTGAACCCGAGGGCGGTGAACCGGAAAAACTGGTAATTCTTTGTCATGGCTATGGCTCAAACGGCGATGATCTGATTGGTTTAGTGCCCCACTTAAAACAGGCAATGCCAAATGCAGTTTACGTATCGCCTAATGCACCTGAAATATGTATCGGTGCCCCAAACGGTTATCAATGGTTTGCCCTCAGTAGTCTTAGTCAAGAAGAACGGCTGGTCGGCACGTTAAAAGCAGCACCAACACTTGATCATTTTATTGATCAGGAACTGGAAAAATATGGAATGACCAACAAAGACCTTGTGCTTATCGGTTTTTCTCAAGGGACGATGATGGCGCTTCATGTCGGCCTTCGTCGCTCTTCAGATATTGCTGGGATTGTTGGATTTTCCGGGGCAATGACACTCGGTGAAAATTGGAAAGATGAAATTACATCAAAGCCGCCAGTGGTTCTGATCCACGGCGATATGGATAATGTGGTGCCGGTTCAACTTATGCATAACGCGTTCATCGCTTTACAAGAGGTGGGTATTGATGTGAATAACCATGTTTCGCCGGGCATAACGCATAGTATTGGCCCAGACGGGCTTCAAAAAGCATTGGGCTTTTTATCTAAACTTTAAATGCGTTCAGCGACTTTAATCACGGCTTTAACACCGAGCTTAATGGCGCCATAAAGCAGGCCATGGGCCGGTGCCTGCTGCGCACCATTATCAATGGCAATTTGTTTATGCTCAACTTCTTCAAGCCGGAATTTTTCTAAGGTTTCTGCAAGCTCGCTTTCATCATCATCGAGGCTTTCAATCTGTTCGGCATAATGTTTGTCAATTACTTCTTCAACGGCTTCTGTACAGGCCATTGCGGCTTTGGTGCCAAGTAAAGCAGTGCCTGCTCCAAGTAAGAACCCTGCGACATGCCACAGTGGTATGATGACGGTTGGACGCGCATTATATTCGCGTATCAGATTGTTGAAACGCTCCAGATGCACATCTTCCTGTTCTTTCATATGCTTGACGGTGTCTGACAGGGGATGCTTATCACCGAATACCGCAAGCTGGCCTTCATATATGCGCACGGCGCCATATTCACCGGCATGATCAACCCGGATCATGCGGTCAAGTTGGGCTTCTTTACTTAGAGGCTTGGGGGTATGTTTATGTTTAAGCGTGCTCATTTCTTAAAATCCTGTTTGACGCTTAAGAATAGCATAATAGCCAAGGTGAGCGATATAAGAAAATTATATCCAGCCATTGATATGCCAAACATTTCCCACGGAATTTCATCACAGCGATTAATCGGCACATCTTGAAGCTGCTTAAAAAAATCTGCGGCAGATGTTTCGCCAGTATCTGTTCTAATGGTGCAGCTATCGGGCCCATCCCACCATTTTTGTTCAACACCGGCGTGATAGCCGGAATAAGCAACACTGACAATGTAAGAAAAGAAAGTCAGCAATTTAAAACGTAGCCATTTGGCGTTGCGTGATTTTCTTAGATAAAGCGCGAAACTGGCAAAGAGAATAACGGCCATATGGGCATAACGTTGCGGCCAGCAAAGATCACACGGATAAAGCCCGCCAATATATTCAAAACCGTATGCACCACCGAGCATCGCAAGCGAGGCTAGTAGTGCTATTTCGACAATATTGTTAAAGCCAAATGTCCATATTTTATTGATCATGCATTATATATACTTAAGGACGACGAACATGCCAACCAAAAGAAGACAAAACAGCAATGTAAGCTTTGCCAGATGGTTCTCGATAAACGCGCGGATTGGCGTGCCATATTTCCATAATAGCCAGGCAACGAGGAAAAAACGTGCGCTTCGCGACACGGCACTGGCAATGATGAACGTAACCATGTCTAAATTAGTAACGCCACTGGCAATGGTGAAAACTTTATAAGGAATCGGTGAAAAACCGGCAACGGCAACAATGATGGCACCATATTCATTATATAGATTTCGAAATCTTTCAAAACCGGATTGCAGATGATAAAAATCAACGATTGGCTGGCCGACCACATCAAAGAAATAAGCACCGATCATATAACCGAATATACCGCCGAGGATTGAAGCAATCGAGCAGACAGCAGCAATCCTCCAAGCGCGGGTTGGTGCCGCCAAAACCATCGGGATTAAAAGAACGTCCGGCGGTATCGGGAAAAAAGAACTCTCAGTAAAGGACATAATGCCGAGAATCCACATGGCCTTGGGATGATCGGCAAGGTCCATGACTTTATTATATAAATTTCTTAGCATTATCCGCCTATTTTTTCTGATCAACCATAGTTCTACAACACCAGTAGTTAAAAAAAAGTAATTTATTTATTTTCCGGCACAACTGAGGCTTGACGAGAAAGAACTTCGCGCTATGATGCGCCGATATTATACGCTATCGTATAATCATTCCATACCCGGGGCCCCTGTGGTGGAATTGGTAGACGCGCTGGATTCAAAATCCAGTATCCTTTGGATGTGTCGGTTCGAGTCCGACTGGGGGCACCACTATTTTCAATTTATTGTTTATTATTAATAA
>JAESUD010000317.1 GCA_016763335.1 Emcibacteraceae bacterium
AAGATCAATTTAATGAAAATCGTTATCTAGTAGGGAATAGTTTGAGCATTGCCGACATCGCGCTTTATGCATACACCCATAAAGCCTATATGGGGGAGTTTGATATGTCACGTTTTCCCGCTATAGAATTATGGTTTAAACGCATTGAAGCAGAACCAAATTATTTAACGATGTATCCAGATGAATAATCAAACCCATACAGCACAGTGCATGTGCGGTAATATTAAATTAGAGGCCACAGGTCCCGCCAATTATGTTGAATATTGCCACTGTAAAACATGTCAACAATCAGCAGGGTCGAGCTATATAATCTGGGTGATATTTGATAAAGAAAATGTCAAAATAACATCAGGAGATCTAAGCCTTTACCAATCAAGTGAAGCTTTAAAACGCGGTTTTTGTAATAATTGCGGCGCGACCATGACTGTTCATAGCGCGCGCCATTTCGATATTGCTTTAGGTGTTATGGACAAGCCGGATGAGTTTGATATTACCCAACATATCTGGACCAAACGCGTTCTCAAATGTATTAAGCTGAATGACGACTTGCCAAAATACGAGGAAAGCGCCCCAAATTAGAAAAGGTTGGAAATTTCATCATAGCTTACCAAGCTATCCATCGGACCAATGGCACCAAGGCTTAATTTACTACCCTTTAATATTCGCGATGCAGATTTCATAATTGCTGCGGCGTCAACCTGATCAATTTTTTGCAGAGTTTCTTCACGTGAAATATGGCGACCAAAAATCATTTGTTGGCGGCCAAGCTGTTCCATACGGCTAGTAGTATTTTCAAGTGACATTAAAATACCGGCTTTAATCTGTGCTTTGGCGCGGGCGACTTCCTGCTCGCTTACATTTTCAGTAAGTTTATGAAATTCCCTGGCAACAACGGGGACTAATTCAGCGACCTGATCAGGGCCTGTTCCCGCGTGAATACCGAACGTGCCACCATCAACATAAGAACCCATATATGAATAGATCGAATAAACAAGGCCACGTTTTTCACGGATTTCCTGAAAGAGCCGTGATGACATGCCACCACCAAATATCATGGACATCACTTGTGACGGGAAATAATCCGCATCAGAATATGAAACGCCGTCAAAACCAAATAATAAATTAACCTGTTCAAGGTCACGCTCAACCCTGTTTTCACCGCCTGAATAAACAGTTTCTTCTTTTTTATGATCTCTTTTTATATCAAGGTCGCCAAAATGGTCTTCTACCATAGTGACAAAAACATCATGGTTTAGATTGCCGGCTGCGACAACGGCCATATTCTCACCTTTATAATGTCCGGACATATAGTCATTAAGATCATCACGGGTAAAATTATTAACCAAGTCTGTTGTTCCAAGGATCGGACGACCCATTGGTTGATCTTGATAAGCAGCCTGCTGCATTAAATCAAACACCACATCGTCAGGTGTATCTTCTGCCTGACCGATTTCCTGAATAATAACCCCGCGTTCCCGCTCAAGTTCATCCTGTGCAAAGGTTGAGTTTTGCAAGATATCACCAAGCACATCAACACCAAGCCCGAGGTCTTCTTTTAAAAGTCTGGCATAATATGTTGTATGTTCGCGGGATGTATAAGCATTAAGATATCCCCCGACATTTTCAACTTGTTCAGCGATATCATAAGCAGTGCGTCTTTTTGTGCCTTTAAATGCCATATGTTCAAGCATGTGAGAAAGACCGTTTTCAGAGGCGCTTTCAAACCGGCTTCCTACATCGACCCATGCGCCGACTGTTACTGTTTCGACATTTGGGATAACATCGCTAACAACACGAAGCCCGCATTTAAGGGTTGTTACTTCTACGCTCATAGATGCTCCAGAATATATTTTTTGAGTACATCAAGATCATTTGGCAACACGTCAAATTTTTCTTCGCGCTCAAATAAATTAGCCATATGGCTGGGAAGTTCAGGATGAACCCCTGTCATTTCTTTTACCGCTTCGGGGAATTTCGCCGGATGAGCCGTGCTCAAACTAATCATTGGAACGGATTTATCATTCCAGTTTTTACGCGCGGCGTTAACACCAACGGCTGTATGCGGGTCGATCACCTGACCACCACGATTAAACACATCGGCAATGGTTTTCTTTGTTTCATCCTCAGAAACCCGCATGGCATTGAAGGTTTGTTTTGCAATATCAAGACGGTCATCTGTAATATTAAATTGGCCGGACTGTTTCAGGTTTTCCATTAAGGCCCGAACCTCAGCGCCTTTAGCGTCATATATATTAAACAGTAAACGTTCAAAATTGCTTGAAACCTGAATATCCATGCTTGGGCTTATGGTCGGGATTGTTTCACCGACTTTATATTCACCGTTCGATAATGTACGCGATAAAATATCATTCGTATTTGTCGCGACAATCAACTGATCAATAGGCAGCCCCATTTGTTTAGCAATATAACCTGCATAAACATCACCAAAATTTCCAGTAGGAACACTGAACGAAACTTTACGGTCCGGCGCGCCAAGTGCAACAGCCGATGTAAAATAATAAACGATTTGTGCCATTACCCTTGCCCAGTTAATACTGTTAACCGCAGATAGGTTTATTTTATCACGAAATTCAAGATCATTAAAAAGTGCCTTAACCATGGCCTGACAATCATCAAAATCGCCTTCAATAGCTATATTGTGAACATTTTTTTCAATAACCGTTGTCATTTGCCGACGTTGTACGTCTGAAACTCGGCCTTTAGGATGAAGCATAAATATCTCAGCAAAGTTACGCCCCTGTACGCAATCAATTGCCGCCGAACCAGTATCACCGGAAGTAGCACCAACAATCGTAATTTTTTCACTGCGTTTGCCGAGCACATAACCAAACAAATGGCCGAGCAATTGCAGAGCAACATCTTTAAACGCCAAAGTCGGCCCGTGAAATAATTCAAGTATCCATTCATTGCCATCAAGCTGTGCGAGCGGAACAATCGCATCATGTCTGAAACTCGAATATGCTTTATTGATAAGCTCTTTTAAATCGTCTTCGGGAATTTCAGGACAGACATATGGTGATAAAACGATAAAGGCCACTTGCTGATAGCTTTGACCACGCATGGCTTTAATGGTGTCTTTAGAAAGGACAGGCCAGCTCTTTGGTACATAAAGACCGCCATCCCTAGCAAGACCGGTAAGAAGGACTTCTTCGAAGTTTAATTCCGGTGCTTCACCGCGTGTACTGATGTATTTCAATTTTCAATCCTTCAGGCAATTTTCGCAAAACACATTAACGACATACCCATCACTTACAAGTGTTTACTCATCTTTTTTATGAATGTGGGCAATTAAATATATAATGATCAGTACAATGGCCAGTCCATACCACGTTAAAACATAATCAAGATGATTATTAACGATGTTAAATTCGGTCCTGCCTGCGACAGGGTATCTATTATCATTTTCCATTCGGGCAGCATAAAGAAACATTGGATAAACACTGTTTAAATTTTGTGCCTTCGCCATTGCATCAATATCGCGGTAGAACCAATTGTTATTACTCGGTTCATTTTCAGGGCCAAACCATAATTTTACCGACGGTTTTCTGAGCAAACCTTCAATAATGACATCGCCTGTTTTAAGAGTTTCCGGACGAGTTTCTTGATCCTTCATAAATTCAGGAACCCAGCCCCGGTTAACAATAACCACTTGCCCACCATCATTAAAAAATGGTGTATAAAGATCGTAGCCCGCTTCACCATTCGGACCAACGCTATAGAGCGTCATTTCCTGATCATTGTTAAATGATCCCTGCATTTTAATTGATAGATATTCCATATCATCAAGGTTATCTGCGCGCACCGGAAGCAATATTGGATCAGCAAAAGCACGACTTTCAATTTGTGCGATAAGGCCCAATTTCCACTGCAAACGTTCAACCTGCCGGTTACCAAGAAAAATCATGCATACAAATAAAATAGCTGTCACTATCGTCGGCCAAAGTCTGGGTTTAAATGAATATGAAAACATTATTTATTTATCCAGCCTGCCTTCACGGGCTTTATAATGATATTGTATTGCAACCATCATTCCCTTCATCGGGCGCAACATGCCAATTGATCCACCAATAATCATTGGAGCCCATAATAACGCATGAACCCACATAGGTGGTTGATAATTCACTTCAACAAAAAGGGCTAGGCCCACCACAATAAACCCTAGGATAAGTATGATAAATACAGCCGGCCCATCACCTTTTTCAAAGTCGTCATAGTCGAGGCCGCACTGCGAACAATTATCCGCAAACTCAAGAAAGCTTTTATAGAGCTTACCTTCACCGCACTCAGGACAACAACACCCCAGCCCTGCCTTAAACGGCGAGACTGGGGTGTGTGTTTTTTCAATTTGTGGCAAGTTGCTTAACCTGTAATCCCGACATAGATGCAGAAGAACAGAACTACCCATACAACATCAACAAAATGCCAATACCATGCGGCGGCTTCAAAACCAAAATGATGTTCTGGTTTGAAATGACCCGCCATAGCACGGAACAAATTAACAAGCAGGAATATGGTACCAATTAGAACATGGAACCCATGGAAACCCGTTGCCATATAAAATGTTGAGCTATAAATACCGTCAGCAAAACCAAATGTTGCATGCGAATATTCATATGCCTGAATACATGTAAAGAATGCGCCAAGCAGAACCGTATAAACAAGCATCTGTTTGAACATTGCACGGTCACCTTCCACCAGCGAATGATGCGCCCATGTAACGGTACAGCCGGAAAGTAACAGAATGAGTGTATTTACAATTGGCAAATGCCACGGGTCAAGTGTTTCAATGCCTTCTGGTGGCCAAATAAAATTAATGGCTTCCGTCGGGAAAAGACTGGCATTAAAGAAAGCCCAAAACCACGCAACGAAAAACATTACTTCCGAAATAATAAACAAGAACATTCCGTAACGAAGACCAAGTTGAACGATTGCAGTATGATGACCATCATGCTCGCCTTCTTTGATCACATCACCCCACCAGCTATAGGCACCGAAAATAGTTAATAATCCGCCGATGGCAAAAAGCGCTACATGCCCAATAATGACATTGTCTACTTCTCTTCCGTCAACCATTTCCGTGGTCCAGATTAAGGGAATTTCGTGCATATACATCATTGCTCCGAAGAACATGACAAACGCCGAAAATGCGCAGAAAATAGGCCAAGGGCTAGGATCTACCAGATGGTAATTATGGTTTAGTGCGTGTGAATCTGACATAAATTATTCCTTATATTATATATCTATTCAAATTGTTTATTGTAATCATCAGAAGGATAGAAAGTGTATGATAAAGTCATTTCTTTAATCTCATCCACGTCTTCGTCTAGGACGAATTCCGGATCAATATAAAAACTAACTGCCATATCAACTTCTTCACCCGGCTGTAGTGTTTGCTCGGTAAAACAAAAACATTCAACCTTATTAAAATAATAAGCCGTTTTAAACGGTGTAACATTAAATGTCGCTACCCCGGTTATCGGCTTATCGCTATTATTTACTGCTTTATAAAAAATCAACGCTTCTTCGCCAATTTTTACCTTTACCCGTCTTTGAACCGGTTTAAAATACCATGGAAGTTTTCCATTAACATCGGCATTAAACAGCACAGTAATTTCGCGGTCCGAAATCATATTTGCATCAGGCGCATAGTCGGCAGTTTGCGTTGTGCCACCAATACCCGTCGCCGCACAAAACATTTGATAAAGCGGAACAGATGCAATCACCAGCACGACCATAAAAAACAATATTCCGAGTGTCATCAGAAGTGTTTTTGTATGGATATTATTTTGAGGTTCTTGCACATGCATAATATTAAATTATCCCAAGCTTGGCGAGAGTAATACAAAAGAAAAGTATCACAAGTCCGCCGAGTATTGCTGCAAGCGCATAATTGCGCCCAGCACGTTTTTTATGTTCTTCATGAAGTGGCATTATAAAACCCTCTCAATTAAATTTTCAATTCCGAGAACTGCAAATAATGCAAACAGATAAAAGATCGAAAAGAAAAATACTTTTTTCGCGCTGGCACTATTTTCTTCAACAGTTTTCTTGTCGGTTAGCAGCGCAAAAGACAGCCACATAAACATTCCGCCTAATAATGCTGCTGTCGCGCCGTAAAAAATTCCCGCAAAACTTAGATACCACGGCAGAATGGATACAGAAACCATAAGTGCTGTATAAAACATAATTTGTTTTTTAGTATGCTTTTCACCTTTTACAACAGGCAACATGGGTATACCTGCATTTGCATAATCTTTACAGGCAAACAAGGAAAGCGCCCAGAAATGAGGAGGTGTCCACATAAAGATGATAGCAAAAAGTATCACACTTTCAAGACTAACATCACCGGTTACAGCCGCCCATGCGATCATCGGTGGAAAAGCCCCGGACGCACCGCCAATAACAATATTTTGTGTAGTACGGCGTTTAAGCCACATAGTGTAAACGACCACATAAAAAAGTATCGTTACCAAAAGCAGTATCGCGGCCACAATATTAACCATTAAACCCATAACAAGAACCGAGCCAACAGAAAGGGCAACGCCGAAATGAAGCGCTGATTGCCCGTCAATGCGGCCAGCTGGAATGGGTCTGTTTGCTGTACGGTCCATTTTAGCGTCAAGGTCTGCCTCATACCACATGTTAAGGCAGCCTGATGCCCCGGCGGCAATTGCAATACATAAAATTGCAGTGAACCCTATCACCGGGTGAATTTCACCAGGTGCAACTAACAAACCAATAAAAGCAGTGAAAATTACAAGCGACATCACCCGCGGCTTAAGCAAGCTAAAATAATCACCGGCACTTGGCAGGGGATATTCAGCGATCTCGTGATTTGCTGATGTAATGTCCATATTACTTTTTCTTCAAACTTGAAATTAAAAGCTGCCGGGCAAGTTTAGTAACCCGGCAGCCAATGATTTATTACTTAATTCTTGGCAGTACACTGAACTGATGGAACGGTGGAGGAGATGATAGTGTCCACTCTAACGTTGTAGCAGCCTCACCCCATTGGTTATTTCCTACACGTTTTTTAGAACGAAGTGTCATCCATACACCAATGAAGAAGAATATCAATCCAATAAACATCACACCATAACCTACCGATGACCAGAAATTCCATTTTGCATAAGCATCCGGATAATCAGGAATACGGCGCGGCATTCCAGCTAGGCCAAGGAAATGCTGCGGGAAGAAAATGAAGTTAACGCCGATGAATGTAAACCAGAAATGCAGTTTGGAAATTAGCTGCGGATAAGGTTTGCCGCTCATTTTACCAATCCAGAAATACCAACCGGCATAGATTGAGAAAAGAGCACCCATT